>NZ_JBHIMK010000099.1:0-5609 GCF_042194085.1 Bartonella sp. MU70NMGDW | reverse complement strand
CATCGTCGATCTTCCACCATCGTAAAATCTTTTTTGTATCAGTTGCTTTCACATACTTTGACTTATGATCTAGTGATGCTGTGCATATTGGGTACACATCCCCAGAGCCCAGATTGTAATTAAGTTCGTACCATTCTGCTCTTTTATAGAGCTAATATTTGAAAATAAATAACCATAATCTTCAGATATAATACGCCTAGATTCAATAATTACCGTAAGCTTATGTAAATCATAACCCAATTGTGATAATGCCTCATAAATTTTACGAGGGTATTCGTCATTGATCGTCACGGCATCGCAGAACGCTGTGGAAGTCGGATATCCCCCGCCTAGACTGATAAAACTTTTTTGATCCTTCAATGCGTAAATATCCTTTCCAACCTTAGTTAAGGTGGATACTATTAACTCAGTCGAATTCAAATTAGAGCCCATATGCAAAGGCACCACATTAAGCCTAATCCTATTGGATTCTAGCAAAGATAATGCGGCACGTAACTCCCGCCGCAGTCATACCAAAACGCGATCTATCCTCGTTTGCCAGTACATGGCACAATCTCAATGAGATTTTAGGCAATATGTCAAAATGGCGGGCAAGAGCGATGATGTCATGTAATTCGATAATATTATCACACTGGACATTTATATGTTTTCTAATAGATAATTCTATCTCTTCTCGAAGTTTTACAGGGATATTAAAAAATATATCTCTACCTTTAAAACCATCTTTTTGCGCTAATGATATTTCATAACCAGACGCAAATTCCAAGTCCCAGCAACATAACAATGATGCCCCGCACGTCCATTAAAACACCTTACTTTTTCTCGCTCTAGGCATTCATAGCCCGACCACGTAAAACAGGATACCAATTACAATATCAGACCATAAGGCTGCAAGAGAAAGTTCTTTTATATTTTTATCTTTATATTGCCTCTTAAACAAGCTCGCCTGTTCATATAATAAGTTATATGTATTATACATATAACTTATTATAAAAGGGGATTCTTTATGTTCCGTGAAAATCTTTGGTAATACACTCGGGTGATTGGGTCACCAGTCGCCCGTCAATAATATAGTGCAAGTTAAGAAATTGGGGGAGGTAATCTGTGCAACTCGTGGATCATCCTTTTGTAAAATTCGATCAACTCAAGCCGATTTACAACTTCACATATCCGTTATTTCGCACTATTTCAAATGAATTTTACGATTACCTAGACTTTAATAAACTAGCGCAAAGTAAGCAGATTCCACAAGCGCGTACCATTTCTCTTTATTGCATATTCCCTTTTGCGAAACCATCTGTTCCTTCTGTCCCTTTCAGAAAGGGGCCTACAAGCACGTTAAGCAAATCGAATCTTATATGTCAGCGCTTACCACAGAGATCAGAACCAAAGGAAATTTCATTCGCTCGCTTAGAGGGACCATCCGCAGCATCTATATAGGGGACGGCACACCGTCGCTTTTGTCCACAGATAATATCCGACACATCGGAAAAGTATTGCATGCCGAATTTGAGCTCTCTTCCTTAACCGAGTTTACACTGGAAAGCGAACCGAAGAGCATCACACGTGATAAACTTTATGCTGCCCGTGAGATCGGCATTAACCGGATCAGCTTCGGTATACAGAGTTTCATTAAGCGTTTCCGATCATTGTTTAACCTCACCTCAACACGTGAACAAATCAACAACACCGTGGCTTGGTCACAAGAGATCATTGGACATGTCGGTTTCGACCTACTATATGGCATGCACAGCCAGCAAACTGAAGAACTATTATACGATTTGAAGCAAGCCAGCGAGCTTCATCCTGAAACCATCAACCTCTATGCAATCAACAATCTGGCTATCACGTCGCAACTGCATAAGTCTTACGCACAAAAAGGGCTAAAGCCATCCAGCCTACAGCATCGACAGATGCTTCGCTTATTTAGCGACATCGTTATGCGCAGCTGCGACTATGCGCCGTGTAATGGGCATTCCTATATCAAAATTGCCAATAACACTCCTCTAACGCTCGCTAAAACGAGTTTAGCTAATTATTTCCGCTATCACAAATATTTGCATGGTTATCATGACGATTATGTGGTTGGCTTTGGGGCGTCAGCAATGTCGATTCTCGGCTCACTCGTCACACGAGCCAATCCCAGTCGAAGCGGATACATTACCGACATACAACTTAAAGGCAAATCCAAAGTATACTACAATTGGGTATCAGCGGAGCAACAAGCCTCCAAGGCTTTGTGTATGCGGCTACCTTATAACGGCTATGCCAAAAAAGAAAGAATTGACTGGACCGCACTTCCCTCTTTTGTATACAATAACCTACAACAGCTTATAGGCGCAGGTCTCGTCGCAGAAAGTGATAACGATATCCAGCTGACTCAGCGTGGTTGGCAATGGTATTCCAACCTTATATATTTTCTTCTACCTCAGGAAAATAGGAATATCTTGGACGGCTATGTCGCAAACATGCTTAATACAACCGCCGTACTTGATGGACCAGCGGAAACCTGTGTGGCATCTTAAGGAGAAAAGAATGTTCACGCTTTTTGCCAATAAGAACATACGCTATTTTTGCCTAACCGTTAGTCTGCTCGCCTTACTCAGCGGTGCTTTGCGCACTGCCATCCCGCTATTAGCAAGACAATCTGGATATGGCGTAGTCGGAGTAAGTTGGGCGCAAGGTCTCTTCTCATTAGCGTGGCCAATTTTCGGCATCCTTGCAGGCGCTTTACTTGATCACTGCGACAAAATAAAACTTGCCACCTCGGCTCTCCTCATCTTCATGCTACTGCATATTGTACTGTTCGTACTGCTCATGATACAGATTGCTCCAGCCGAACAAATTTTCTTCTATGCAACCATTGCTGGATTCATCGTCGTTTCTGCCGAAGCTTATATAATGACTATTCCACCACTTATCATGGAGGGAGAGCGATTGATGACCTTCTACTCAATTGTCTTGTTTTTAGATTTCGGGGTCTCCTATTTTCTTGCCCCTGTCATAACAAGCAGCATTTTAGCGCATAGCACACTGCTATTTCTTGGCCTGTTAATCGCGCTTTTTATCACATTGATTTTTACCGCTCGCCGTGCTGTTCCGACATCGCCAACACCTGATAAAGAAAACATCACTTTCCGTTATATCATTGCCGGCTTTCGTTTCATTTTTTCAAATCGGCATCTTACCTCCCTTACATTACTCACATTCTTTCTATCGGTGGTATTTGGAGCATTCCTAACCTCGTTCATCTTCTTCGTTACCGACGGTCGGTATCTGGGCCTACATAGCAGCCAATATGGCGTGATGTTTGCAGCCTACGCGCTTGGTACAATGGCAGGTGCCCTATTTGCACCGCGTATACGCTATGCACCAGTGCGCCTAGCTGTTCTCACTGACGGTTTAGGAACGGTTGTCTTGCTGCTGATCCCAGCCTTTTCAAAAAGTGCTGTCGTCGTATGGGGCGTCACCTTTATTGCTGGTGTTGGAGCAAGCTTATGGTTTATTGGTGTTACCGCCTTCAGGCAGCGCCTCACACCAAAGCAACTTCTCGGGCGAGCTAATTCTGCTTTTCGTGTGATCGGCTATGCTGGAATGCCGGTCGGAAGCTTTTTGGTCGGCGTCCTTGGTTCTTTTATATCATTGCAGTTTGCTGCCGCCTTTATCGCTGGACTACTATTGGTGGCTATCGCGATAACGCTTCCATTTCTTTGGCAAGCTGATCATATAGACACACCCAACCCCGCCACGAAGTAACCGCTGCTTTTTAAAAAAGACACGGTCAAAAAAGGCACACATACCCTATTACGCAATCGATTGATCTGTTCTTTTGACGAGGAAATTATAACCGTAATGGCTGATAGAGCCAGCGGCACTAATGGAAGCGGCCAAACAAGCGTTAAAGGCAAAATAGCCCCTTTTACGTTGCATTGGGCGATGATCTCAACGCCTATATGAAGGATGTAGAGAGCTTATAGCGTACGGAGCGCAATTCTTAACTAAAAACTCCGCCCTAGCAATGCCCACTTATACTCCAGTTAATCCGTCACCCGCTGAATATCAAATGCCTCACCCCTTTACTGCTCCTCAAAATACATTTTACTGCACTTACGCGCCGTATTCTTCCTTTGTAATTAAAAGAGCAGCCCTCCTTTCCTAATTTAGGATCTCTGCCTACACAACGCAGCAACAGATGCGACCATATATGCAATCACGCCTTAGGATCTGCATAGTAGAAAGCTTAGTTCGAGAGATTCATAAAGCCTATATCCCAATAAATTTTCCACCCAATCCACCTTTTAAAAGGGCGACTTTATATAAACCGTTAGAGCAAGCTATGAAATCCTTAGGTGTATTAGAAATAATTGGCGGTTTTTACCTCAGACCAATGTTGATTGACTTTTACTCGTGCATATACGCAAGCGGTGCTCCTCTTTTCTCAGATAGAAAGGACATAATCGTTACCATCTGACCTATTATTGTTTGAAAATAAAGAAAAAGTATCAGTGCGACTGATGATATTGAAGAGCTATCTCATTATGTGGATGTACTTAATTACGGCATTGGGAAGCTAGACACGCAATCACCCATTTCTGCGCGCCTTCTGCATGATATTCATAAGATTTTATTACGCGGTAAACGCGGTACGTCCAAAAGCCTTGGCGAATTTCGCAAAGCACAAAATTAGCTTGGCGGTACGCAACTAAAGACAGCGTCATTCGTGCCGCCCATTCCTACCACAGCCCCCCCACTCTCTCTACCACCATCCTCGGCTTAGAATCGCGCCAACTCATCACCGGTGCCTCGTTAAACACCACACCAGTCTCAAGGGCGGTAAAATGCGCCTTGCCGCATTTAATCTTCAGCATTTCTTTAAGGCGCAAATCAAACTCGCTATTCGTTCCTTTTGATTCCAGTACAAAATAAAGCTTTTGCGCGCTATCTAACTCTAAAACACCCCCAAATCCGGCGTGTAAGAGCCTATGAGCGTCACGATTTTAAAGCTCCTTGGCAATTTAAAAAATAATTTTACTTCGGAGGCATTATCATTAATTTTGCGCAAATTCTTTCTCAATATTACTCTTATAAACCACATGATCATATACACTCTTCTCACTCACCAGAACTGTACGCTCTAAATTCGCCGAAATTTAGCTACTTGCAAAACATTCTTGCACACTATAGTCTTGGCCAGCTAGTTTTAAATATTTAATACCAGCAATAGTAAGATTGACATACGCTTTATCGAGGATTTCCTCCGCGCACTCTAAAAAAGCTTGCGTTTTTTTTGCAAAATCTAATACGCGCCTACTATTTAGCAAAACATCAATATCATAAGCATCTTGATATGCTCGTTCGCGATATTTCTGGCTAATAGCAGTACAATCATTTGGTGTATTCAAATCGATAAGCATCTCTACTAAAAACGATGGACAGCTATTAATTTCAACTCAATCCATATAAGATGACCCACACACTATTTTTTCTTGTGTCTTTATGTAAGTCATAGGCAAGTCCCTATTCAACTGTATTTTCACTTTCAAACCTCCTCGTCTTTTATTAACTTTTTATCAGTATAAAGCCAGGCCAAATTAAGCGGGATAATTAAA
>NZ_JBHIMK010000098.1:0-5831 GCF_042194085.1 Bartonella sp. MU70NMGDW | reverse complement strand
AGAATTATTACCATAGATCGCTATACCCTTTGCAACTTCAAAATCAGTTTTCTTCAACGAAACTGTCCCTGTTATGCTTATAGGCGTTTTTTCCTGTTTGGACACAGTACTCCGCTTAACAACATTTGTTTTCTCAGTTGTTAAATCCTGACTTCGATTTTGTTGACTCGCTTCCTTCTGTGTTCCCCCATCAAAATATATGCCGTAGACTCCGTCACCTTCCACTTTAACAGTAGAAGACTCAATATTTACGTGATTCATAGTAGGACGAACGTCAGAGGATCTCCTTCTCCTAGAAGAACCCGTCTCAACAGCATCACCACTCTTCATAACCCACACAGCATGGGCATCAGTAACAACATTTCCGTTCTTAAAATCAACAGAAGCATTATCACTCACCAGAAAAGCTGCACGTCCAAATTTCTCTGTAGAATTCGACTTTCCTGCTTCCTTTTTCGCAGTAATGTTAACTTTGTTTAACTTAATGCTTCCCCCAGCTTCTGAGCGAACAGCCACTCCATTTGTCAGCATAATCGTTCCAGAGTCCATAGTTACCTCACCAGCCTGACTCGCCAAACCAGCCACAGCCAAATCCCCCGTCACGTTAATTTTCGTATCCTTCAAATCAATAGATGCCCCAGAATCTGCGAAAGCGCCCACATAATAAGCATTAACTGTCCCATCATGCATCGTAACCTTCCCGCCACTTTGCGCTTCAAGCCCAATCACAGAAGAGGTAATTGTTGATTTCTTATCCAAAACAACTTCTGCCTTGTCTTCTGCAAGCACAGCACTCACGAGTTTTGATGTAGTAAAATCAACATTATCTTTACTATCTGAGGAATCCGCACCACTAATAGTAGTACCCTCTAGCTTGATAACTGTATTTGGATTTCCTGCATGCATAGAATGCTGAGTTTTCTCACTTGCCTTCAGTGTCTTCCCTGTTATTGTCCGCGATTTACCATCTCTACACAAATAAGAAGTCTGTGATCCCCTCTCACTATTATTATTCTCCGTATCAGCACATGTAGAAGAAATCGTTTCCTTACCAGAGTTATTAAGCACAAGAACACGTCCAACAGCTCCACTAGAAGATGCAACAGGCTTTACAGAAACCTCAGAAGAAGGCTTTATGGAAGCAGTTGAATTTAGACTAGAAGATGCAACAGGTGTTACAGAAACCTCAGAAGAAGGCTTTATGGAAGCTGCTGATTCTATAGATGGAAGCCTATTCGATATAGTATGCCCAGATGATAGAGAAATCCCATCTGTCGATATCACAGAAATCCTACCTCGATCAGATCTCGCAGCTGAATCAGCTCCTAAAGATATTAAATTTAACGAACTTCTACCTCTAGATGAAGGAGATAAATTGGATGAAACAGTATATACGCTATGCCCAGATGTCCCCGATCTTGCAAGATTATTAGATGTCCCCTCCTTAGATGCAGCAGAAGCAACAGGAAACGTAGTAGGAGAAGGACGAGACGTTACAGTTTCAGATGTTCCAGCCCTCCCCTGATCAGTAGATGTGCCCCCCTCAGATACAGCAGAAGCAACAGAAGGCGTAGTAGAAGAAGGAACAGACGTTACAGTTTCAGATGTTCCAGACCCACCCTGATCAGTAGATTCCCTCCCCTCAGATACAGTAGAAGGAACAGAAGACGTAGTAGGAGAAGGAACAGACGTCACAGCTTCGGATGTTCTAGCCCCCCTCGGATCAGTAGATGCGCCCCCCTCAGATACAGTAGAAGCAACAGGAGACGTAGTAGTAGAAAGAACAGACGTCACAGCTTCAGATGCTTCACTCTCTAGGTATCCATCATATCCACCTTCTGTATGGTCTTCATTACCTGTCTCAGTTCTATGAATTCCAGAATCCACACCAACTGTATCAGAATCACCGTAACCTACTATAGTATATTCTACTTCATTTGCATTCTGTCTAGGATCTTCACTTCCATCAACAGCAAGAAGATAAATATCTGTACTTCCATCACTTGTTACCAGTTCTTCATTATAACTCAAAGTTCCCCCCAGAGTATAAGGATCAAGAAGATAAATATCTGTACTTCCATCACTTGTTACCAGTTCTTCATCATAACTGAAAGTTCCCCCCAGAGTATAAGGATCAGGAAGATAAATATCTGTACTTCCATCACTTGTTACCAGTTCTTCATTATAACTGAAAGTTCCCTCCAGAGTATAAGGATTCGGTTCCCTTCTTTCACTGCCATCAACAGTCTCTTCAGTTGTCAGGGTATGTAGAGAAGGAGATAAAGGATCTGATATTGTAGAGGGCTCATTTCCAGCCTCTTCATGACTTACATCACCTGTATCAGATCTCCCTAAAGCGCCTGCTCTTGAGTTAACACCAGAGGCGCCTGCAGGAACAACATCTCTTGTACCAGCGCCTTCCTCTTCTTCTCCGCTAACCTCAAAATTATCAAAAGTACCATTTGCAGCTTCTATTTTACTTTCTAACCGGTAATCCCAAATCTGTTTACTTTTTACCAATTTATTATCGAAATATTCCATCTTCAAAGGAGTCGTTGGACCGTAAGCACGAAGGATATACTGATAAGGTGAACCGCTTATTGTAACATACGAATCATTCAGCGTAAAAGAATCTTCCCTCGCCTCGCCATAAACCTGAATAATTGAAATACTCTGAGGTTTATAACCTTGAGCACTCTGATCTTGTTGATCATCACCATTTTGTCTAATTGGAAGCACATGCACCTTAGTTTTACCAGAAACATCACCATGAATTAAAAGCCTATCAGATAGTTGAGAATCCTCTGATGCATCAGCCGGCACAAATGCACCGAAATAAATATGAGAATCCCCAGAAGCGGTGTAAACTGTGCCTTCCCCATTTCCTATGCGAAGCATTTGATAACTATAATTTTGTAAATTAGCATCATTTTGTAAAGGCAAAAACGAAATAGTAGAATTGTCAAGTTTTACAAATGAAATACATGAATCCTCGCAACTCTCATTATTATGCTTCGCAAATCTACTTTTCGTTAAATGCCACTTTGATTCGTTGAACAAAAAAAGCTTACCCTGAGAACCTTTTTCAGCATAAGCTTCACCTCTAACTATAGAATCATTAACAAAAACCGACACCTCAGAAGTAGATAGAGCTTTTAAGAATGAATCACCAGATACATTCGATACGTTATCTATAAGGACAGAGCCTCTCATATGATTACCTACAATGGCTGTACCATCTGGCACATTAAGAGTAGTTTTTTGCAAAAGAACTAACGACTTCTTATTTTGTAATTGGGTACTTTTTAATTGGCTCTGTTCTGAATCATCGGATTGATTATCAAGATATACGCCAATAGACCTTTCGCCACTCAAGTTAATAGTTGAAGATTTTACAGAAGCCCTAATCCTAAAATCCACTTCAGCGGTTCTTTCGTCGGTTCTTTCTGCATCGGCTCCTGTCCTTGTCTTTTGTTCTAAAATTTTGGGTATAAGATAGCTAGCATAGCCCAAAGAAGAAAGAAACTCGACACTGGGTTCATCTATTTCAATACGCTTCACTGTTGTATTACTATTTCTTGCATCATTTTCAGAATCTTCAGCATCATTGTCAAAGGCCCATATACCAACAGAATTTGAATGACTAATGTTTCCATTTTTAAAGGAAATAAAACCTCCATCTGTAGAGAAAACGCTACTCAATTGCTGTGCTGCAGCGTTAGGTTGCTGTCCTGCAACGTTAGGTTTACTTCCATTGATTGTAACACTAACACTATCTAGTTGAATGATTCCTCCGTTTTCTGCCACAACTACAGTTCCACCTGTCGGTACAATAACCTTCCCCAATTTCATGTCTATTACTGATTCAGTGCTAGCACGCAAACCAGTTGCATTATCTAAAATAAGTTCCTCTTCACTACCCCCCCCCTGTTGGCCCGACACATTAATCTCTGTATCACGCAACAGAATAAGTGATTCATTCACAGCCTCAGCACCCATAATTGCATTATGGATTTTCCCTTTTTCCATAATGATCCTTCCACCATATGAAGCATAAAGCCCAGTGTCAAAATCACGAATCCATGAGCTTTCCAATTTAATCACTCCATCTTCTGATGCAAATACAGCGCTCCCATACTGCGGCGTTGTATCCTGCTTAACACCTGAACCAGGTTGATTCCTAAGAGATGAAGAGTACAATTTAATAATTGTCTGTTTAGTAGTTTTTGCTGATCCTTCAACAACATTTTCTTTATTAAAATCAACCCTTCCCGCTGCTACAGCATTAGCACCCTCGCTCTTCACCATAACCGTACTATACTTCATTGAGCGTTCTTTTCTATCACTACAAACAATAGGTGATAAAGGCTCAAAAAAACTTTTATAACTCGCTACATTACATGCATTGGCACCAACACCACCAGGAACAGCACCAGGAACAGCACCAGCACCATCAGCACCAGGAACAGCACCAGCACCAGCACCAGCACCAGGAACAGCACCAGGAACAGCACCAGCACCACCAGCACCAGGACCAGCACCACTCGCTATCGAAGCATCAACACCTTGTAAAAGGAAAAGAGCACTCGCTGTCAGTGCGTACAGACTTGTACGCTTTTTAAATACATTGATCATATGTCAAACTTTCTAAATAATGTTGCAAAAGCACTAGAATTAAGTGAAAATGAGGTAAGTGAACAATTTGTAACATATGTTAGTCAACTTTACAACATAGTGTTATTTATTTACGCTTCATTTTGTGCATAAAAATACCAAAGTTAAGTTTTTAAGTGCGCAAACCCTTGTAATATTAGATAAAAGGATAAAATCACGATGATAAAATATATGAAACAGATGACTTCTGTTTTACTGGTTGCAATCAGCTTTGCAACAGCTTTATGGACTCATACGAGTATTGCAAATACGAGTACTCAAACAAATATAACGATTAATCATGTTTCAGGCACGACTTCTGTTCCCGCTTCTCCGCAAAAGGTTGTTGTGTTTGATATTGCCTCTCTTGATAATATGAATCGCCTTGGTATCAAAGCGGTTATCGGTATTCCTGAAGGTAAAAAACCATCCTATCTGCAACAATTTGATGATGCAAAATATGAAAAAATTGGTACCCTTTTTGAACCCGATTATGAAAAAATTGCCACCCTTCAACCTGATTTGATTATTATTTCCTCCAGAACTCAAGCAAAATATAATGATTTATCCAAAATCGCTCCAACAATTGATCTAACTGTAGGAAATGAAAACTCTCTTTCAGATATTGAACGGAATGTGTCTATCCTTGGCAAAATTTTTGGCAAAGAAAAAGAAGCTGCAGAAGAAATTGCAAAACTCAATGAAACTTTAGCTGAAGTTCGTAAAAATACTAAAGGAAAAGGCCAAGGTCTTGTACTCATGACTTCTGGTGGAAAAATCAGTGCCTTAGGACCAAAGTCACGTTTTGATATTTTGCATTCCGCTTTCGGAATTGCCCCTGCAACCGATAAACTCACTGTACAAAAACATGGACAGCTCATTTCTCCTGAATTTATTCTTGAGACAAATCCTGATTGGTTGTTGGTGATTGATCGGGATGCAGCCATTGGACGGGAAGGGCAATCCGCAGCACAATTGCTTAACAATGAGCTTGTTCACCGCACAACAGCAAGCAAACAAAACCAAGTTATTTATTTGGACTCTTGGAGCTGGTATCGTGCAAGTGGTGGTTTAACGGGACTCTTTGAAACTGCTAAGCAGATCAATGAAGCCTTTACAAAGAGCAAATAAGCGTACAAAAGAGCTTGCTTGCTATATAAATAAAATTTAAAAGCAGA
>NZ_JBHIMK010000097.1:0-5868 GCF_042194085.1 Bartonella sp. MU70NMGDW | reverse complement strand
AATAATGGTGTTTTAATAAAAGAGCATGAGGGGTGGTATTTATTAAATCCTACACCACCAAAGATAGAAAGTTTTCCCTCTGGATTTATTGCAACATTTGCTATGCAAAATGTGCCAAATGGTTGGCTTTTGTGTGATGGTAAGGCCTATAAGCGTGAAGATTATCCGCAGTTATTCAACGCAATAGGTGATAAATGGGGAAAAGACAGCAATAAAACTTTTAAAGTT
Source organism: Bartonella sp. MU70NMGDW (assembly GCF_042194085.1). Taxonomy (NCBI): domain Bacteria; kingdom Pseudomonadati; phylum Pseudomonadota; class Alphaproteobacteria; order Hyphomicrobiales; family Bartonellaceae; genus Bartonella; species Bartonella sp. MU70NMGDW. The sequence continues at coordinate 5,640 of NZ_JBHIMK010000097.1, read as the reverse complement.
CCTGATTTTAGAGGCATGTTTTTACGCGGCTTTGATAATGGTCGGGGGTTAGATGGTGGTAGAAAATTTGCAGATGAACAACAAGATAGCATAAAGTCGCATACGCATATTGGGAGTATTGAAAATGCAGGCGAGCATGCGCATAATTTTGAGTATAAAGGAGTTGGATGGCCAGTTGGTGATATTGGGAGACTACCGAACCATTATACCTATAATGCGACCCTGAAGGGGAGAACAGGTTCTGCTGGCGCACATACACACAAGGTAACTCTTTCCCATACGGGTGAGGCAGAAACGCGTCCTGTTAATGCAACCGTTGTCTATGCTATAAAATCATGAGTATGTTTGAGTAATAATAATCTATACACCCTGATAATTTTTGTTAACGCGGAGCAATTCCGCGTTATTTTCTACGTCTATGAAGAGGAAATCTATATTGTTAATACGATACTTGAGGGAGACAAAAAAACAATTTTAAAATGATTGAAAGAAAGAGTTAAGGATATAATTTATTATAAGAAAAAGAAAATCATAACTTTTTTATAATTGTATGATAACATAGGGAAAATGTATTAAATCATTTAAACTGTGCCATGAAGAGATCTGGAGATATATTTGTTCATAAGGTGTTTTGATAGGGGATAAGGTGATAAAATTATTCAACCTGAGGCATAAAAAGTACAATATTTTTAACGTTTTTTGTGTAAAAATAGCATACCCCTGTATGAGTTAATTTATCTCATAAAGATATCTCTCATCTTGTTGTCCATTTCATTTCTTTGCATTGCTATGGTGTAGGCTTTATCTGTAAATGATAGTATTCCTTGAGTGGAATCATCGTTATGCTTGTGAAGCAGCAGACAAATGCTATCTCTCTCCTCATTCCTATATTCCGCATTGTTTTTGTATTAGGGGGCTTACAAGAAGCGTTATTGAGTTTATTTTAAAGTTTTTATTCAATAGTTTAATTCTTTGTGATATGCCAATAAACGATTTTTTAAATAGAGAGAGAAAAGTAAAAAATATCATTATAAATCAATATTTATTTATACAAAAAGCTAAAGTATATGTGTTATAAAGAAAATATTACCATTAAAGCTACAAATAAATTTTTATAGATGGGAGAAAGGTACTTGATTTCTACATAGTCCTTAGAAGATATAAATAATACACCCCATTATTATAACAAAGGCATTTGTACGCATTTCTTGAAACATTTTTATAAAGATAAAAGTGATAGAAAGAGTGGAAAAACGCATATTTATGTTGTATAAATTCGTATTATCTAACAGCTTGATAGCAAAACAAAATTTCGCATGTTTTTAGTTATGTAAAATCTTGAAAGATTTTAAACTAGTGGTTTTTTCTCAAAATATTTTTAGGGTGTTTGGTTTTCTTTTTTAAAATGACAGATGACAAAAAGAAGTTCATATAAAAATAAAAAAGATTCTTAAATATTTGCATGTTTTATTTTTCTATGGACTTTAGTTTTTAGATTGAAACCGATAGCTTAGAGATCTAATTTCATAGGAGGAGGCTGTTTGAGGGAGTATAAATGGGATATCTTCTTTAGGTAATTCAGAAACGTTTAAAGAACAATGATAAACATCGCGGAGATTTTGTGTTGTCAAAACGTTAGTTGCATTTCCTTTGCAATAAATCTCTCCTTCCTTGAGCAAGATCATGTTATCTGCATAATGTGCTGCGAGATTGAGGTCATGAAGAACAGCAAGAACGCCGCCACCAGAATGGGCAAATCGTTTAGCAATATCCATAACGATGATTTGATGTTGAATATCGAGGCTAGCAATAGGTTCATCTAATATCATCCAGCGAGGAATCCCATTATGAACAGGTTTCCAGATTTGGCAAAGGACACGGGCAAGTTGTACTCTAGCTTGTTCTCCACCTGATAATTGGTGATAATACAGGTTGCCATAATCAGAAAGGTCAACGCACTCTAAAGCTTTTTGGATAAGATTTTGCACTTCGGCTTTGGTAATGGTAAATTGGTTTACAGAAAGGCCAAGCCCTACAACTTCATGGACTAAGAATGGAAATACGAGCGTTGTTGATTGTGGTAGCACAGCGCGCATTTTTGCCATTTCATGAGTTTTTGTTTGGCATACATTATAACCATTTAAGGTTATTTTTCCACTGTAAGGAATTTCACCACTCAGAGCTTTGATAAAAGTACTTTTCCCTGATCCATTAGGACCAATAATAATGGTAAAAGCACCACTTTTAGCTTGAAGATTAATGTGTTTAAGAATCTGCTTCTTTCCGCGCTGAACACAAATATTTGTCGCTTTAATCATGAAAAGTCTGTTCCTCGTTTGCATATAAGGATCCATAGAAAGAAAGGAGCACCAAAAAGCGCTGTTACAATCCCAATCGGCAATTCTGCGGGGGCAACAATTAAGCGTGCAAACGTATCAGCAAAAATAAGTAATGCTGCTCCCAAGAGAGCAGAGCAAGGAATGAGATAGCGATGATCAGGACCAATGAGTTGACGTAAAATATGAGGAACAATAATACCAATAAAACCAATACCACCACTGACAGCAACAGCACTACCACACATAAGGGCAACAAGGGGAATAGCAATATTTTTAACGCGTTGAATATGGAAACCAATATGGCCAGCAACAGCTTCTCCAAGAGCAAGGGCATTAAGTGCTCGTGATAAAAAGGGAGAGAAAAGAAGACCAATAACGATGAAAGGGAGAACGAGCCATACTTTCAACCATGTAGCGCCTGCAAGAGAGCCAAGACTCCAAAAAGTGATATCACGGAGTTGTTGGTCATTTGCGATAAAAATCAATGTTCCAACAACTGCACTGCTTAATGCACCAAGAGCAATACCAGCAAGCAGCATGGTTGCAATAGAGGTAAAGCTATTATGCGTTGCTATTATGTAGAGAATAATCGTTGATAAAAGTCCACCAAAAAAAGCACCTATAATAACTTTGTAAGGCTCTAGAAAAGGTGCAAATGAAACAGGAAAAGCAATACCGACAACAATTGCTAAGACTGCTCCAAGTCCAGCACCTGCTGATACACCTATAATTCCAGGATCTGCAAGAGGATTACGGAAAAGCCCTTGCATAAGAACACCGGAGACAGCTAAAGCTGCTCCAATTAACAATCCAAAGATAACACGGGGAAGCCTTATGTCGATAAGCACGAGGTAATCACGCGTTTTACTACTTACTGAAAAATCTTGTGTAAGCATCACATGGAGGAGATCAAGGAAAGAAACCTTTGCGGCACCATTCAAGAGCCCACCAAAAATACTGAAGGTAAGGAATATTATTAAGCTTAATAATAAAACCTTCCCCTGCTTTGAACGGTTTATTTTTTTACCTTCTTTTGTTTCAGGTAAATGCATCATGGATGTACCGTCTACCATTTTTATCAGCTCTTACCGTTTTGATTTGCACCATAAAGTATCTCAATAAGCTCTCTTGATGCGTCTGCAGTGCGTGGACCAAATCCTAAAAAATACATAGCATCCATCTGTTTTATGGCATGATTTTTTGCTGCTGTTGTTGCTTGAACTGCCGGTATGGCTAAAATCTTATCAATGCTAGTTGATCTTGCACCATGTTTTACAAGTAAGATAACATCAGGATCTGATTTCAATAACGCTTCGCCGTTGAGAAGTTTATATCCTTTATAATCGGTGATAGCATTGATAGCACCTGAAAGTTTTATCATACTATCAGCTGCAGTACCTGTTCCAGATGCCATGACGCGTCCATTTTGCACAGAGAAAACAAAAAGAACACGCTTTGGTGTTGTTACTTTCGCCAAAAGCGTATCGTTTTCTAAAAAATTACGCTTCAATTTTTCAATTAACGCAGCGGCTTGAACTTCCCGATGAATGGCTTGACCAACGAGGCGAATCTTTTCTATCACATTTTCACGGGAGTAGTCTTCTGGTATGATCACCAGAGGGATTGATGTTTTTTTGAGAATATCAATTGTTGAAGCGGGACCGCTTCCTTCAACAAGCAATATGCCCTCTGGGGCAAGTGATAAAACACCCTCCGGTGAAAGAGCACGCATATATCCAAGCACAGGAAGCTTGAGCGCTTCTTGCGGGTAGACGCTTGTACTATCACGGGCGACAAGCTGATCTTGGGCACCCAATGCATAGACAATTTCTGTAAGTGCTCCGCCGATAGAAACAATTCGAGCATTTTCAGGAAAACGGGTTGTGGGTTCAGCAATCACTTGTTTAGAAAAACAGGTAAGAGAGAGCAGTAAACATATAAGGAAAAGGTTTGATAACCTATGCAAAAGAGATATGAACATGTCTGACCTTACCTTATCTTAGTTACTGCTGTTTTCTTGGCTCGATGGTAAACCATTCAATAAAGAGCGCCAATCTTCACGTTCTTTTTGGCCCTCCTTGCGTACGCCAAAGAATTGAATAATCATCTCATCATCTTTATCGAAAACTTCAAGTGAGTTGACATATCCATCAATTGTAGGTTTGCGAACACGCCATACCTTCTTGATTCCAGAAACGAGTAAATGGAGGTGAAACTTCTGATCGAGAACATTAAGCCAAGGTCCCATTTGCTTAATATTCTTTACTTGCCCAGTGAAAATTTGGATACATCCTTTATTTCCAACAAAACACATAATTGGTAACTCTTCTTGTGCAACTTGTTTGAGCATCATCTCAACAGCTTCTATTTTTAACTCATCGGCAAATTCATTTCCGGCATGTTTTACAGCATTATGTCGATTAATTTTCAGTTCAGAAATAATTCCATGAAGTTGATGCACATCAGTCATCTGTCGCCAACGATCTCGGAACTTTTCAACATCTAGCTTTGCCGTATCACATTGTACTGGAGTAGGAGCGGGAGAAATATCAAGTGCGGATGATTGATCGTCATGAAGCAACTTTTCAACAAGTGCAGCCCATTCTTCCATATTTGTTGCGTCTTGAGAATAGAGTTTGAAAATAGCAATGCCATATTGATCAAAAAATTGCAGACTTTTCATAGGTGTTCCGAGAATAGTCACGTCATGCTCGAAACCAAACTTCCACTGTTTTGAAAAAATACGCAAGTCAATTTCACCGAGTGTTATCGGAATATGCTGACTTTGAACAATCTTCTCAAAACATCCTGTTATTTCATGGACAGCATTTTCATTCCGTGTTAATGCCATGACTATTCCAAGTTTAGGAGCATTTTCCAAGAGAGTAGCGACATCAGCGCGTAGTTTTTTTGCTTTTCCAATTGTACAATAAGCCGCAATGAGTTCTGCTTCGGATATACCAATAGAGTCCGCGAAATCGCGGTTACGCATTTCTTTTTTTTCTTCACGCAAGTGAATAATCATTTCGGCTGTGTATGACATGGGCTTATCCTTATGTTACCTGTTTAAAGGTTAATTGTTTAATTTTAAAACTCAAAAACAGTGAGTTGAACCACTATCAACTAATGGTTCAACTCACCACCAAAAAAGCCCTTATTTTATCAACAATAGAACAATAAAAACCAATAAATCACAAAGAGTTAAAGCGCAAACCTCAAAATTCGTTGTTCAAAGAACAATGAGAACAGAAACGCAATAATTTATTTTTTATCGATATAACCTTTTTAATTGATCTAATGA
>NZ_JBHIMK010000096.1:0-5969 GCF_042194085.1 Bartonella sp. MU70NMGDW | reverse complement strand
GACCTTTATGGGGAAAGCTGTACCGTTTCTTTTTTGCAGTTTTTGCGAGGACAAGAAAAATTTGATGGGCTTGAACCCTTGATTGCACAAATGCACCGTGATGAAAAAAAAGCAAAAGAAATTCTAAAGACAGCACAACCATTATCAAAGTTGGATAGGCTGCTTACTTTTAAAAATATGCCCTAAACTTATCTGAAAAAGAGAGAAGAGCCGTAAAAATAGCACTTAAAGTGATTATAATCACAAAGATATATTCCAAAACATCGTGGAATATATGTTTTTTCCGTTGTTGAGAGGAAGAATCGAATATCTGAATATCTGATTTTGGCATTATCTTTTTCAAAATTCATTTTATGGCTTTTCTTGTCATTCAAAAGTTTACTGCTTGTTTCTTTCTGATCGGTTAAAACCCATCATAAAAGATGCAGTAAAGAATAAGCCCCAGCCTATTTGGCAATAATAGACGTGAAGGGGGAGAAAGGCTGTTTTTAAAATTTCTTGCGATTTTAAGCTTATAGCTTGATAAAATTTAATCGATAACTCTTTTATTTCAAAAATTTATGGTCTCTTTTTTCTAATTTGCTTTATTATGTCGTATCATCTTTTATGATGGGATTGGGTTTATCTAAAACCTTACGCATGTGATATTTGGTATCATATGATGAATATTTAAAAAAAGGTTCGTTTGTTGAGTCTTGTGAAGTAGAGCGGTGGTCAGCAGCTGTTTTGTGCTGACCAATCACGTAAACGAGAATGAAGCTGATAGAAAATGCTTTAAGTCTCGTTTCTCTCGTATGTTGTGACAGGAAATTCACATTAAGGAGACTGCGATTGATTGCAGATAAAAAGAAATCATTGCGAGAAAGCAGGTGTACTTGTTTCAAAAATTTTTAATGCTTTTGATTGATAAAGGCACAATTTGGTTGTCGTAATACGTAAATGTTTCAGATTCTCAAACAAAGAACTGTCCATATATCTTCTTTGTCCTTCACAAATATAACGCCTATAATGTAATGGGAAGGCAGTCTTGTAAGGATATGAAAACGCAAAACTAATTATGTCTTGTTGTTTTTTAATAGAAGTGTTGGATAAAAGTTGGGACATCTTTCCAATCTATGTTCGCTCTATTCATGACTTTATGGTTTTGTTTTTCTCATAAAACTTTTGCTTTAGCGGTCCTCAACGCGAGCAGTATGTTTGAGACAAAGATTAAGGCGCTTTATTGCTCTCTCTGCTGTTACAGCTTTTGTATACTAGGTGGGGAGAGTCCTATTGCCATATTCGTTTGGGTAATCTCTGAAATCAGTCTACAGCCTTATTGGGGAAAAATATGAAGTTATAAAAGGAGAAATCAGTCCAGATAACTGTCTTTTTTAAATTCGGCTTTACCACTTTCAAAAGTGTTCAGAGCAATATCTCTTAAATCATGAAAATAACAGTTTCAGGCTTTTCTTGTTCTTTGAATAGGTTATCATGTCCTACAGGTAAAATAAAATGCTGGAATATACTTGTGTTGCTAATTTACACGCTTGTTTTAAACAAATATCTCTCAACGCTTCCTATATCCATTTTCATGATGGCACTCATGAATGGTATCTTGCAAGCGCCGTTGAGCGCTATCATCTTTATGCCTAATAAAATAGCAATCCGTTATCATCCGTTAATTGACAAGCCTTCAGTGTTGTACAGCCTTGGCTATTTGAAAGCGTTTATGAGAGGGATTTTTTCTTAACTCGTTTTATTTCACACGAACTCTTCCTGCTTGTGACATACAAGAAATACGCTTTTGATTGATTCACTATAAATAGACTTAAAATGAGATAATCTTACGGTATTAGGGTTTCTCACTCAACGTGAAAAATAATTAATTGTTATAAATCAATGTGTTGAAATTAACCATAGATTATAGCTTACAGCTTTTTTATAAAATATTCTGCATGCCTTTTATACGGAATATGGGGGTTTTCTTAGTGGTTTTACTGTTGTTTTAGGTGTCTGTGGCGTATGAATGAGCTCGTACTGGTAAAGGAAGAGACAAAGAAGGTGAAGCAGTGATAAAAGGTGAGGTGAAAATAAATTTCCTTGATCATCATATGAATTTTCATGCATTTTTGTGGCTTCAGGTGTGCATGCTTGTTGTATATTTAATAGCAAAGTTTGCTTGTAGAGCTTTATGAAGTGGGAATCCTGAGTGGAAAGTGCAAGACAAAGATTATTGACAGATTATTTTTACAGATCGATGTGTATTTAAGATTCTTCATCTTTTAAGGCGATGAGGAAGTGTATGAAACCTATGTTTAAAGACGTGCCAAACGATAAAGATGCAGCGAGCGTGCTCCGTGATGGCAATAGGCAAGAAGAGGGAGGGGGGCTGTTTTTAAAATTGTTTGCATGGCTTCAACAGCTGACTTTTCTACAGTTGGAGGAGAAATGGGAATGTGATAGGCTTTTATGCCATATTCATTTGCGACCGTTTTAATGCTAGAAAAGTCAGGTTGATGAAGTTCCTCGTGATCGGGGCGGTTACAGATAATTGTTTTAAAACCATCTTGTGCCAATGTTTTGATATTTTCTATGCTAATTTGGGCGCTGATAAAAATATCAGGTTCAATTTGTTGTAAATTCATTTTTTATTCTCAATTGCACGATCTTCACGATACCCTCTGGTCTGGTATATAAAAGAACATAATGAAGGTAAGTTTTTCAATGGCATCTTAATAAAAATATTCTTTTTGTCGAGAAAATCTATTTGGGGAAAATGAGTTGTAAGATGCAACATATCTCACTCCGCAACATGTTCGTTATTCAACTTTATGCAAGACGGCTGTTTGGTTTTTATGGATGATCCATTGTGTTTACCCAGCATAGACATTCCATTGTGTTGCTTGTTCACACGCTTGCTATAGAGGTATCTTTATTTCTCTTAAGCCCATTTTGCCCTGTTGAGCGTAAAGAGTATAAAATTCATGGATCACCACCCTCTTTACGCTTATGAAGAAGGAAGTCAGCACCATTTTTATATTTGCCAGCCCCCAATGTTACTAGAGTCTTTGGCTCTTGAGACAATTCATAAGAAGCATTTTTCCTTTCTTGTACAGTTTTACCCACACGCCAGCCCCGCTTGTAACGTACACAGAGACATGATTTTGATTGATTTAATATAAGAGGGCATGAAATGAGAGAATCTTCCTGATTTCGGCTCTCTCATTCAACGTGCAAGACAACGAATGCTCCTTATAGTTTGTTGTATATTCAGAGTGGAGTTCATTTGTAGCGTTGCATTAAGTGGACTGCATGAAGGGAGAAGCTCAAAAGGCAGGCGCGAGATAATAAGCTGGATCATTTACAGAGCATTGTTTACAGATTGATATGGATTTAAGAATCTTCGTTTTAGGGTGGGGGAAGAAGAGCGTGTCTCTTGTTTAAATTTATTTTTATTATTCTCAAGAGCATCATCTTCATAATGTTTTTGCTCATGCTAAAAGAATATTATAAAGACAAAATTGCGGGCTGTCATTTTATCCTAAAAATAGGAGAAATGGTTATTTTTCACGTATTGGATGCTTGCTTCTTTTATTACTTTCTGTATAATCGTAAAAACGATAATGCTGAAAGGCGTAATAAATGATCATTGGACTTTTGAATCAAAAGGGAGGCGTAGGAAAAACTACGTTGAGTGTTAATCTTGCGGCCAGTTTTGCGCGTACCGGTGCACGGGTATTGCTTATTGACGTTGATCCACAGGGGAGCGCATTGGATTGGGCTGCTGCGCGTGAAGATGCACCTTTGTTTTCGGTTATTGGTTTACCACGTGCAACGGTTCACAAAGAGATTACACAGATTGGTCATGGTTATGATCATATTATTATCGATGGTCCTCCGCGTGTGACTGATCTTGCTCGTAGTGCTCTTATGGCTTCGGATTTGGTGCTTATACCTGTTTTGCCTAGTCCCTATGATATTTGGGCAGCAGATGGAATTGTAAAGCTGATTGACGAAGCACGTGTTTATAAAGAAAATCTTAAATCTGCTTTTGTTATCAATCGTAAAATAGTCAATACAGCGATAGGGCGTGATGTGAACGAAGCTCTTGGCATATACCCCGTGCATGTTCTTTCTTCTAGCGTTGCGCAGCGCGTGATTTTTGCAGAAGCAGCAGCACAGGGGAAGGCGGTTTATGAAGTTGATAAGCAAGGACCAGCAACAGCAGAGATTGAAGCTGTTGCAGCGGAAATCAAGGAGTTAGCGCGATGAATAAAAAAATTAAAATCGGCACGAAACCAACGAATAAATCAATTCCTTTAACGGCGGATGCATGGGTAGGGAGCCCCAAAGGGAGCATGAGTGGAGGTATGAAGCGCCTCACGATTGATATACCAGAAAGTTTGCATCGATTGATTAAGGTAAGTTGTGCAAGTCGTGGAACTAAAATAGCCGATGAGGTGCGCGAATTGCTTTCACAAAAATACGGAAAAGTGTAAAAAATGATATATGATAATAAGTTTTCGTTGGTTTGAATGCTTTTTCTAGAGATGATATCGGTTGTTTTTATACGAAGTTAATAATACAAGCGCCTTTCTTTTTTCACGAGGGCTGCTTCATTTAAGTTGTTTTTCATAAGGTTCTGTATCATCTCATGAAAGAGCGATGCGTTTGCGAAAAATTCTCCGTTTCAAAATTTTCCCTATAAATGTGATAATCATCATACTTCTTGTGATCTTATCTGTTAGATGAATAGATAAGTGTACTCTTCTAAAAAGATTGTCTTGATAATGATTTTAAACGTCAGATTATTTTTTTGTTTATTTTACTTAATACATGCGTAAATAATGTAATTAAGAGTAGCGTTGATTATTTTTTTTTTGTTATGCAGCGATTCATTTTATTAAATTATATTCATGTTTATAAAGGGGGGATAAAAAAATACATAAAATTTACTGATATTGGCACGCTATAATTTATTCCTAATAAACACAAGAAGTCATTGAGCATATTATAGACAGTATTTCTTACATTTATATGATTTTATAGTCTTAAATAGTTAATGCCAGTCGTAATGGTACGCAAGGAAATAGGCTTTTTTAGCATTTCTATTGGCATTTAAAAAGTGCAGGGGGACTTAAAGTTTTCTTTCTTTTCCGGTGGTTTAAGAAATGATAAGAGCGCAATCAGTTGGTTAAAAGGTGTATTCTTTCGTTTGCAGGGAATTTGCAATGGATATAGGCATTACGAATTTTTGATAAGATTTTGTGCGACTTCTCATGATGAAGTGGTTTTTGAAAAATGCCAAGATATCAAAATTACTGCTGAAGTTTAAATACTTCAAATACAAAGAGCAGCCGTGCAGATAATGCTACAAATGCAAGCCTGATAAATAAAAGCAGTTTTCATGATTTAACATGTTTGCGTTGCAAGTGTGCGTATTTGCAAAGGAAAGTTAGACGCAAGGTCACAATATAGGAGGGGATGTGAATCCAAAGATATTGTTAATAAAATATAAAACAAAGAGAGGGGTTAAATCATGAACAAGATCATTATAACAGCGCTGTTGCTTTGCACGGGGCTTGTTACTGTTGGTTCACGAAAAAAACTACAGTGTTGAGGAATTTAAGAAAGATAAAAAATTGATGCAAGAATGGGGAAAGAAATGCGATAAAATGGGAGGATCTGCTTTTGCAACCAAGAGTTGTCAAAATGTCATGCAAGCCGATATTGAACTTTTTCAAGAGCATTATAGAAATCTTGCAAAGCAACTTCGTGAAAGTGGCAAAAAGGGGAATGAAACTGAAAAAAAGCAGGACAACAATTAAATCATAAAAATATATTGATAGCGGTGTTTTTCTTTGTACGCGATTTATCATCATAGGTTGGAAAAAATTGCGTACAGAAGTTGATTTTAAAATTTTTGAAAATGCACAATGAACTGCATGTACAAATTTAATGGGTCCCTAAATTGTGTCCTAAACTTT
>NZ_JBHIMK010000095.1:0-6117 GCF_042194085.1 Bartonella sp. MU70NMGDW | reverse complement strand
GCTCTAATCCTTCTTTCGATATCTTTCTCATCTGACGCTCCATAAAAAAAGCCCCACAAAAGTGAGGCTGGATAAAATGATGTTCTAATCAATCTCGCGCTAATTATAATAAAGTGGCTCGCTACATCCACGAGCGCCTATTTTTTCATCTTCGACATAACGAGAATGCGCAAAGTTCCGTACAAGATGATCATTGTTAGAGCCACCAGTCCAATCGCCTCCTCCCAACATAACATTTATGTCTACACGTAAACTGCTTCCTTGCTCCCCTGTATGCCATTTAGTCACTGGATAACAACCAGACAAATATTGCCACACATAACCGCAACCATCCTCACAACCAATATGCGAAATCATCCGTCTATTGTTTGTATCAACGTGTCCTCCAGACGTCTTCGGAGAAGGCGCTTGATTGCCGACAATACTGGTTGCTTGATTACTGCCACACATGCAAGACGCGAACTCATCACTCGTCAAAAATCTCTTACTAACAGACCAAAAATCAAATGCATGATCCGCATAGCTACGATTGATCGTAATCGGAACACCATATGCCGACTTTGCATTTTGACCTGTCCCTGATTGAAGATAAATATCAACCCAAATATTATGCCACGGATTGTAAACCATCCCTTCTGGACTACTACGTGGGCGGTGATTTAAACACCAAACAGAATTGGGCAAAACATCTCCCGCTTGATAACCCGATAAGAGATGACCTTCAATCTCACCAACATCCGCACATAGCGTATGAAATCCACCAATCTTTTCAGAATTATCCTCTGTATAGCCATCAGGAGCCGTCGGATTTTGCGAAAACTCAAAGGATAGCTCATTCGTTTGATCTTTTAAGATGAGATATATATAATAATCCTTTCCTGCTTCAAGATCTTCGTCAAAAGTCATCCTTCCACGCCCTGGAATGCGGTAAAAGAGGTGCCTGCCCCCATTCTCACCACCATGATAAAAGCGAAAACATGCCCCTTTATTGATCACAAGACCTTTTCTATTTTTCGGATCGGCTTCCAGAATTCTGTGAGGCTGATTAAAACGCACATCCTCTAAAAAACTAGTGGAAAGAGAACCTACCACTGCCTTGTTGGTGAGTTGATCAACCTCTAGATTCAACGTATCACCCGCTTGAATAAAGAAGAGCACTATTTTGACTCCCTCCATCATTCGTGCTTTTTGTTCAACTAACTCTTTAAGAATGGGTAGGACGCTTTGATGATCGCTTTTGCAAAGATTTTTTTGTTTGTTGACGTTTTCTTTCATTCTTAAAATGAGTTATCATGGCCCGTTCCTTCTTTCTCGTATTGCTTAGACCAAAAGTATCATTGTCCATAAATTGCTGATATCCAGCTATCATGAGATCGGTTAGGAACGAGTCACTTTTCAGAGGTTGTGTAAAATAAATCCCCTTTGAATCCTGCAATTTATATCGAAAGCCTGCTTTTTTCATGCACTCATATACTGAAGCAAATTCACTTGCATACGAATTCATATCACTAGAAGAAGCATAAACCGGTTTCCAGCCACATTTTAAAAGTGATTGTTCGATTACAGCCCGATCTGCTCTAGGCTTTTCCCATAAAACCAAAGTCGATGGGGGAGGATTGCCTAACTGACATCCAGCTGTACTTAAGAGAGCCATGCAGCTCAATAGTTTTAAGATTTTTTTCATTTTTCCCCTCCTCCATAGTTTTTTTAAAAAATCTTATAAGAAGAGTTGAATTTCAAACTAAGAGCTTTCTCCGCCTTTTCAATCTGTAGATTATCAGCCGCATTTTCTTCAGTACGAAAATTGATAATATCATCATTATATTTATTAACTTTATCAATTAATACTGCAACATCATCTAAGGTATAGGTTTTCATGAATCCTCCCCTGCATACTCTTTAATTCTTTTGCAGAGAAATTCATAAAAATTACTTGCGTAATACTGGGGATCGTCAAGTGGAAACTTAAGATAGAGCGGGCACTCTCCATCCCGAAACTGCGTATAATCAAAATAAAAGGTTTCACCAAAATCAGTTGTGCAGATAACAAGTTGTTTGGGGTCCGTAAAGCCATCTCTTCTATCGAGCAAATTTCGGTAAACAATATCACCAGCAGGAATACCTGCGCAGATTTCATAAATACTGAATATTTCTTCACCTCCAATTTCTCCTCCTCCATAATTTTTTAAAAAACCCTTATAGGAAGAGGTAAATTGTAAATCGAGAGTATTCTCAGCTGTTTTAATCCTTACATCATCAGGAGCATTATCTTTAGTACCAAAATTAATAGCATGACTATGCATATCAATATATTGTGCAACATCTGATAAAGTATAACTTTTCATAAATTTTTCTCCATAAGTCACAGCGTGTTTTTACTCATAATGAGTGTTTCTAATGATCAATATTTCTCTACCATAGCCAATGGAATTGGGATGAGATTGATAAAATCATAAGAGATATTTTTTTGAAGGAACTCTTTTCTCATCTGTGTCTGTAAAATCATCTCGCATTTACAATATATGATATAATTAAAGGGGATGATCATTAAAGCTTAGAGAGCGCCTTTTAGTGTCATTACTCCAATATTTGCAATAATTACTTTTTTTTTCCTGCTTAGGAGACTTTTTTTGAAATCCAACAAATAACTTTTTTGATAAAATTTGTCTTTGGCTTCATATGAGCAACCAAACTCTTGTCTTGATAAAATGAGTAGAGAACCTCAACGAGAGGACTATCTTGTTCTTGTGTCACAGGATGTAACATAATAGGCCTACAATCGACTCCAATAGGAGCTCTTCCTGATGCCATTCTTTCCACATTTGTACCTGTTATTATGTGTCCTTTTTCTTTCCAAGAAGAAACTGTTTCAGGATCAAACAGTTCATCTTCCTGATAAACTTTTTGACCTTTAAATTCCATAGGCTCAGCTGCCCCCATACTTTTTTTCTTTATCCATTTCATGATTCATAATCCCCTCGATTTTTTCAAAATAATCAATTTATTCTTTGTTCTAAATAGACTTAAATAAACTCTCCTTCCAAGAGCGAGGTTATTCCTCGCTAAAAAGCTCTGAGTGATCATCAAGCTTTTCTGCCACCTGTTTAATCAAAGCGTAACTCACTTGCTTCACCTTTGCTACTTCTTTGGCTAAAGCTAATGCACGTTCAAGGTGGGTTTTGTTGATGCTTTCGTCAAAGCCTAGGTGATCACCTGCCGTAAAGCTTTGCTGATAAGATTGTAAGGTCTCAACATCACCCAATAAAGCAAGAGCGCCAAGATGAAGTAAAGCATAATCCGTATTATCTGCTTTAGATGTTGCATCTTGTTGCCAAGGAGCAGTGCCATAATCAGAGCGAAGTCTTTCAGAAAGGTCAATGTCTTTGACTGACCATTCTAGCGCATCATCAAGTGCTTGCTTTAAGCGATCCGCAGTGACTTCTGGTTCAAAGATTTCTAATCCCTTGGCTTCAAAATTAAGCTGTATATCTGGAATATCTTCCGTGTGGGTAGGATCAATGAATTTACAAGCGGTGGAAAGAATGCCCGTGCTAATCAAAAAGGCGCTATCAAATTGTGGGTAGTCTTTGGCAATTTCGTCGTTATAAAGAATATCTACTTCACGATCAGCCAATTGATAGCTTGCCATATGGTCATTCTCATTGATTTTCTCGGTTGACCAGCCTAGGCTTTTTAAAATTGCATGAGCACTTTCCATGGTGAGACGATCATCAGTGTCATCCACTTCATCCAATTCCTCTGCCACTTCAACAGAAGTTGTTTTAGAAGCAACAGATGCTGTTTGCGCATCCAAGCTTAAAATCGGAGCATTTTTAGGAAAACCAGTCCGATAACGGCGTGCAAGAGTAAGGACGTTATCAATAATATGTGCTATGTTTTCCCTTATCAAAGCTGAAAAGTTTTTATCCTTCAAACTTTCCTTATAAAATTTGAGTTTTTCAACATCCCCAATAAGAATAAGTGCAATAAGGTGCAACTTCGCAAAATCATATTCACTGTCTGGGGACAAAGCCGCATAATCATAGATGATTTGATTCACATTTTGTCGATCAGCCCAGCACAAAATATCCGCACTGATCTGTTTCAGCTTGCCTTCATCCAATTCAGTACTAGAAACTGCATAAACTTCTTCTGATTCTTTAAGAACGGTATATTGGGGAGTATTGATGAAAATAGATCGATAAGCTGTAGAAAAACCAAGTGTTGAAAGAGAAACCTTGAAGGTAACAAATGGTGTCTCTCCGTTTTTATCAAGGTCGTACACTATATTAATGATACGATCTTTCTTTATAAAATAAGCATTGCAATTGTAATTTTTATCACGATAGACTGTCCAGTCCATCCTTTTTAAGTCTTCAGAAACTGTATTAAGAAAAGACAAATCTTGTAAACTAAGACGATCATCTATAGCTTTTCGCTCATTAAGGATTTTCAGATATTCTTCAGCAAATTGAACGGTCTGGTTAATATATCTCTCTACTTCACGGTCATCCAAAATTTCAGAAATCGTACCTGCTTCTAAAAAATTTTGATAAGATTTCAGGACATCAATTTGACCTGTTAATGCTAAACAAGCTAAATGCCAGACTATATCTATATTGTAGCTATATTTTTGGATAAGCGTTTTGCTTTCTATTGATGCTTGTAAATCTTGGGCACGTGCCCACTGTATTATCCGCTCAGAGATTTTGATAAGCTCTTGCTCATCTAATGTCTCTACACAAATATCAATGCCTTTATCAAAACCACTAAAAATCCCCCCCCCAATCGTGTTAAAAGAATTATAAAGCCCCGTAGGAGAAACGCACCAATATTCCTCACTATAGTGAATACAATTGCAAGCGACAGAAATCATTTCATTAGATATTTCAGCTTCAATACGGACATTGTAATTGTCATGGAGACGTATAAAACCAAAATCAAATTGAATGAAGCGGTCGGGCAAAATCAACCACATTTTTCCAGGCTCCGTAGAAAACCACCCTTGTGTTTTGAGAACGCGCATTGCTGCTGTGAGGCTTATCGAGCGCTGTTTGGTTTTTTTGCGCGTTAGAATATCGTCTAATTCCCCATTTTTATAGGCTTGCGCAAAAAAAAAAGCAGGCGATCATCCGATGTCATTGTTTTATAATCAGCAAATTCTGGCACAGATAGTTTTGGAGTAGATCTATCACTCCTTAAAGCCTCCATATCACCAAGTAATGCTTGTGCAACGGCAGAATGATCAGCAGCTTCCTCGCACAACTTTTTTTCAATATCCTGTGCTTGCGCCCATGCAACCACTTTGTTTAAAGCGGTTGTGATATGGCTTTCCAAAAGATCTGGAGCTTTAACATTAAAATCCTCCTTCGCGTAAAACAGCACGTCTCCATATTTACGCTGTGATTTTTCACCTCTAGAATATTCCCAGCCAAGACAATAAGCAGCGGTGGTGAGATCAGCCGAAAGCAAAAACTCTTTGCCTCTCTCTCCATAATTTTTTACACCATAGCCAATGCCGACAATGCGATCGGGAAGATGATAATGCGCAAAAGTATCACCCACGTTATCACGATAAGGCTCCCAGCCCAGTCTTTTTAAAATCTCCGTGACATCTTTGGTTTGCATCGTCATTACCGTGCGTGCTCTTTAATTCTTTTGCAAAGGAATTCATAAAAATTGCTAGCGTAATATTCAGAATCGCCCAATGGAAACATGACATAAAGTAGACAAAACAGAATGGTATTCTGTAGCGATTTTTAATCTACATACATTTGGCAAAAATTGTTCTTCAGTACAGAACTACCCCTTTTCCGGATGAATGAGAGGAACGATTTTCTTAATAGTCAACGCTACAAAGGATGCAATCAGCACTTTCAAGAAACCACCAGCCAAAAAACCTAATGAACTTATTAAAACTGTTAGCAAAGGAACCTGAGTCATATAAGCTACCCATGGTATTCCAAAAGAATAGACTATCCCAATACCGCACACAGTATTTATCAGAAATAATATTATGAAATTTAACCGCTGCCAAAACAATTCTACCATAAAGCCAATAAAAAATGCAGCAAATGGAAAACTAATCAGATAACCACTCGTAACTCCTGAAAAAAC
>NZ_JBHIMK010000094.1:0-6124 GCF_042194085.1 Bartonella sp. MU70NMGDW | reverse complement strand
GGGATATCCTTGACAACTCGCAAGAAATTTGAGGCATTTACCCATCATAGCGCCCTCACCCATTTCCGTAAAAACCTAAGTGTACGCACTAATCTCTTTAAAGTTAATCTCTTAAAAATCACCAACGACATTCAGTTTTTAGGCTCTCATCCACGTTCCGGCTTTAAGCGAACGAAAAGGAGAATTTATCGTTTTACATGGCGCATGAGAAACCTCATGAAACTTTAAATTCTCGCACTTTTCTCCTTCTTATTCTTCGTATTCCATTCAAGCAATAAAAACTATTCGCAATCAAAACTATTCGCTTGGATTGTCATAAGCAAAAGTGGCATATAGATAAAAAAAGAAATAAAGAAATAAAGTCGCTCATCCTCTCAAGTGCTCAAAAGGCTATCGCAATACAAAGCTACGCAATATCAGAAACGAGAAAAGAATATGATAGTGCCAATACGCATTTTGCCACTAATTGAATATTAAGTACAATGATATCAATCATAGTGGATAATATATTTAACACTGAGTAGCAAAGAGTGTTTTTAATATATATAAAATAATGTTTTTTTAAACAAATAAAAAGCTCGTTTACTATACTATAATTTTTTCTAAAACAAAGAGAACTCTGAAGAGGGTGTATATAAAAAATACTGAAAAATCAATACAAAAGCGGGATAATAGCATGAAAGAAAGTTTTAAGAACGCTTAAATATGGGTAATTATAGATTTTTTGAGTATTTTAATTTTCATAATGATATTAAATATAGATTTCTTTAACCAATTTGTATATAATACACTTTGTATTCGAAATAAACTGGGGACGTTTTTTATGAAAACAAAATGTTTAATTGCACTATCTATTTTCACTTTCATTACCACTTCAACAGCGCAAGCAGCAGATACGGTAATCTTTGAGCAATCAAAACCGAAGGTTTCATTGCAAAATGATTCATCGTCACGTATCTCACCGGTTACTGTTTCTGCACCTTTTTCTTGGTCTGGTTTTTATTTTGGAGGACAAATTGGATATTTTTCCAGTAAAAATATTCTAGATTACGCACAAGAAGCCAGGGATGGAAAATGGGCTTGGGTTGATAGAACTCTATCACCGAAACCATCAGGATTGAGAGCAGGTTTGTATGCAGGTTCTAATATTGATCTGGGAGATGACCTTGTTTTCGGTTTTGATACGGACATAGTCTGGTCTGGGAAGAAAAGCACCCAAACAGACAATGGAAAGAAAATTCTAAATGAATTAGACTCCATTAACATTGCCTTTAAAGAAGCTGGGATTCCTATCATAAAACCTGCAGCTCAGGATGAAACAATCCCCAACTATGGTGACATTGTTGTCAGCAGTGTAACATTAAAAGAAACATGGTCTGGTGCTGCGCGTGCGCGTATTGGTTTTGCTTCCCATCGTCTTATGCCTTATATTGCAGGGGGTGTAGCCTATACACAGATGCAATATATCATGTCACTTTTATCAAAATCGCAAGAAGATTCGACAATTTTTGCTTCTGGCGATGTGTTAGATAAGACAAAAACAATGCTTGGTTACACTATTGGTGGTGGTTTTGACCTTGCAATGACAGATAATATCATCATGCGTACAGAATATCGTTATTCAGATTTTTTTAAAAAGAAATTTGCAAACGATGACCTTAAAATCTCTTCTCAAACGCATGATTTTCGCTTTGGTATCGCTTATAAATTCTAAGTTTTGTAGAAAAATTGAACTATTAAAAACCCCTGTTAAAAACGGGGTTTTTTTATGCCTCTTTCCCCCCTAAAAAGACCTAGATTCTAAAAACTAGGACTAAACTGTAAACAAATAGTCATGAAACAATAAAGCCTCTCCTCTTTTAAAGCAAGCTCCTATCCTCTCACCCTTCCATGTAATGCATTTGGAATATAAAAGCTTTACCATCATACCACTGGGCGCCATCGTAAAATACGCCATCATAAAATAAATGAGAGCAGTTATTAAGAGATATTGCTTTAAAATAACTATGGATATTGTGCATCAATTGCAGTTTTATAAGGTGATGTTGACTCGGCTTTCCCACTCTTGAAGGATCAAGATTCTAAAAACCCATTTCTAAAATCATATCCGTTTGTAAGAACACAACAACTCTTGGGGACTCTTGGGGCGGGCTCCTCTTGGCGCCTCCCCATGGAATGCCCTTAAACCTAAAGTAAAACAAACACTCTTAAGAATATCCAACACACACTGAAAAAAATACTGTAACGTTTCAAGGAAGTTTACAGACCCTATATGACCACACTTCAAATGACAGTGTTTACAGCTATTGTATACCAGAGTAGAGAGAAGATATTGCGGTTCTCTGTTTATGTAATTTCTGTAACGGGGAGACAGCTTCATTTGGGGAGAATATGAAATTGTCAAGGCAAAAACCAATTTCCAACCTTACTATTTCCTTTTACTTCGGTTTTACGACTTTCAAAGCCTCTAAAGCCCTATCTTTTAAGCCTCTACAGCTCTGTCTTTTAAAGAAAGGAGTTTACGCATTGCCTCATGCTTGTATTTCTCACGGACCTTTTTGGGATCACGCCCCTCATGTCATACGACAACGCTCCAAACCAAACACATTCAAATCTCAAACACGCTCAAATCCCAAATACATTCAAATCAAAAACACTTGGGTTGCCAATTCACATGCGTGTTTTAAAGAAACATCTCTCAAAACCCTCAAGCCCATTTTGCGACAGCACCTACAAGAATATAAAATCTATAAAGCCTCTAAAACACAATCTTTTAAGCCTCTAAAACTCTGTCTTTTAAAGAGTGGAGATTACGCATTGCCTCATGTTTTTGTTTCTCACATATCTTTTTGGATCACGCCCCTCATGTCATACGACAGCGCTCCAAACCAAACACATTCAAATCTCAAACACGCTCAAATCCCAAATACATTCAAATCCCAAATACATTCAAATCAAAAACACTTTGGTTGCTAATTCACATGCGTGTTTTAAAGAAACATCTCTCAAAACCCTCAAGCCCATTTTGCGACAGCACCCACAAGAATATAAAATCTATAGAGCACCATCTTTACACTTCATAAAAGTGCAAGATAAAAGTACAAGCTGGCACCATCCATCATACACTCCTACCCCCCAATGATGCCCTTGAAACGGTTTATTAAGAGGCATTTTTATTCATTTTTTGTAAAATTTCATTCCACAATAGCGCATCCAGCTTGCAATGTACAAGAGACATGATTTTGGTCAATTTAAAATAAACAGACTTAAAATGAGAGAATCCTATGGTATTCGAGGTTTTTCATTCAACATGCAAAACATTGAACACTGTTTATCAATTCCACATGTTTTATAAATCAACACGATGCGCCATAACAGGATAAAGGAAAATATTTATGAAGTGGTGCGGGTGGTCGGACTCGAACCGACACTCCTCTCGGAACCAGATTTTGAGTCTGGCGCGTCTACCAGTTCCACCACACCCGCACATTGCTATAAAAGACAGGACTATAAGAGACAGACTTGTCGATTATTCTTTTGCACTATATGAAGAAGCACAGATTCGTCAACAGAAGACTTCTCATTTTTTAAGAATTCATATCATTTTCTTATCTGTTTTATGAAATATTTTCTTTATTGGATTTCTCTACCGGATTTATAACAATCTCATTTGTAAAGTCTTTACCTCTTAAATTTATAGAAAGCCTCATGATATTAAACAAATTAAAGCTTTGGACGATTTCTTTAGCAAATCGGCGTACAGCACCACACTGGCTTGGTTTCATTGCCTTTATTGAAAGTTCTGTTTTTCCAATTCCGATAGATGTTTTATATATTCCGATGCTGCTTATCCATCAAAAGCGGGTTTATTACTATGCTTTGATTGCGACTATCTGTTCTGTATTAGGAGGCATTGCCGGTTGGTTTATCGGACATTTTGCCTATGATACTCTTGCCAAACCCATTTTAGAAATTTACGGTAAGGTTGAAAGTTTTGAATCTCTGAAAAATAGTGCAACCCTGCAATTTCTAGTCATTTTACTGATAACATCAGGTTTTTTTCATCTTCCCCCCATCAAGATTGTCACAATTTTGGCCGGTGTAATGAGTGTACACCTTGAACTTTTCATTCTTATTTGTATTTTTTCTAGAGGCGCTCGTTTTTATCTTCTCGCATGGCTGATTAAACATTTTGGACAAAAAGCAATGAATTTTCTAGTACAGCATTTCAAATGGATTATTCTCATTGGTTGTGTTAGTCTCGTTTTAATTTATGGGATTTTCATAGCTTTTTTAAACAAAAAGCTTTTATAAGGAACAGACTTAATGGCGTGCCTTTTGTCTTCTCACCCACTTTTATACAAGCACCTTCATCTTGAACCCAGCAGAAAAGAACAAAGTTTATGGGCTTTTTTTCTCGCTTTTTGCTTGTCCGCTACAATAGGTCTTGCCCTTGGTTTTGAATATTTTGGAGGGTATCTTCCTTGCGATTTGTGTCTCATAGAGCGTTTTCCCTATTATGGTGCCATACCCTTTTTGCTCTTAGCAGGTTTTGGGGCATGGTTTTTTCGCATGTCTGCTTGGATACAACTTTTATTTTTGTGTGTTTTTGTCTTAATGTGTATAAGCCTTGTTTTAGCCGTTTATCATGCAGGTGTTGAATATGGCTTTTGGGCAGCTCCCCTCAGTTGTGGTTTAAGCGCAGTCAGAAAAACCTCAGACATTAACCAGCTACTTAACCAATTAAACAACATTCATCCCCCTTCTTGTTCTGAAGCATCCGCACGCTTTCTTTTTCTTTCATTTGCCGGCTGGAATGTCGTCTCAAGCCTATTTTACATGCTTATTAGTTTTTATGTTGCCTCAAAAGGGCTCTTTTCAAGCAATAAAAAACTCTAATCATAAAATAGAAACAAAACCGCGTGCACTCGTTCTCTCCAATCGCTTCCCCCTAACCAACACCCTCCAGTCACCAATCACCACCCAAAACCACCCACCGCCAAACCAACCCACCAACACCAACGAGTCACCAACATCCCACCTATCACCAACATCCCTCCTCTAGCGTTGTACACAAAAGACAAAAATAAGCAGATATATCCATTTTATGGTTTCACCTCTCTGTACTTATGAGCAACATTTTGATAAAAACCCGTGATAGAAAAGCCGTAAAATAATAAGTGAGGGGACCGATAAATATAAATGGTCTGCTATGGCTGAAGATAAGAACACAGCGCCTTCTACCCTATCACCTATTTCCTTAGATATAACCAAACTTGAAGAACCATGTGTTATGATGGAACATGATCATAATGCATGGCGCGAGCATATAAGAGAAACGGATTTAAATGCTCCTTACAAAAAACCACCTCACATAAAACCACGAATCAAATCGGCACCACGCATCAGACAAGTTTTTTGGTGCGATTTTCCTCATGATTCGATACTCCCTGAATTTTGGAAAAAGCGGCCTGTTTTAGTGCTTTCTAAGAATGCAAAATTATATGGAAATGTGACAGTTTTACCTTTTTCAACGAAATCACAACCCAATAATCCCGCTGCGTATCCAATACAATCTCCTATAGAGAATAAAAAAGCATGGATTATCTGCAATTATGTCACAACAGTTTCTGTAAGTCGTTTAAGTTGCTCACGTACCGTTCCAAGGTTATCCTGCGAAGATTTTCATAAAGTTGTAGCTCTGATGCTCAAATATTTACCGCATTTACAGTATTGACTTTTGAGAAAAATAAGTGTATCTATATCAGCATACACGGCATCAGTAATGGTGGCCGCTTCCCCGAAAGGGGAGATAGGAACGAAGGAGTGGGAAACCGCTCCTTTCGTCATTTTTGGTATTTTTTTTGAGAACTTTTTAGCCATTTTTTGCAACCTTCCCTAGAACATATCCAACATTCATTCTCCACCGTTGTTGTTTTGAAATATCTGCGATTTGGGATAAGCAGAAGACACTATCCACACCTTGGATCTGGTAAAGTTTCCCACGGAGATTACCGTGATGTTGTACATATTTATCATTTCATTGCACAAAAAACCGTGCTGCCGTTGCTTAAACTTTATATGATTTGCCGCAATGGGAATATCTTTCCAAGATTGAAAAAAA
>NZ_JBHIMK010000093.1:0-6221 GCF_042194085.1 Bartonella sp. MU70NMGDW | reverse complement strand
AAGTTTCTGATGGAAAAACAATACCAGTATCCGATAAAACCTACGAAACTATTCACGCAAAAGACGGTGGCAAAATCATTGGCAAGAATTTAACTGTGGTTGGGAGCAAAGATACAAACACAGATATTTACGCTGTAACAGCTGAAGGTCTTGGCAGTGCCATTACATTACTGCAAGACACAACCATTAAGGGAACTGGCTTTGACATTCGTCTCGGTCTTAATGCAAAAGATGGTGCAATACTTCAAATGACTGGGGGCATTATTACGGTTTCTGAAATTGGCGCTTTCTTCGAAAACAGTATGAATGATAAAAACAAGCTGGAAGGTGTAACAATATCAAGCGGTAAAGATGACCACTTCATGGATAAGGGAATAAATGCCGATAAAAAAAGCAAAGTTACTTTAGAAAACGTAACAGTTACACAAGCAAACACCAGTATATTTGCAAATGATCATTCAGAAGTAACGATATTAGGAGGAGCATTTGATGGAGAACTCAAAGGAATATCTGCTACGGAAGGCAGCACTATTACTTTAACCTATAGTAAATTAGCCGATAATAAAAAAGGCAGTGTTCAAGTTACATCATCTCATGGTGACGGACTCTATGCAAATGGTGCACAATCCACAATCACAATGATAGGAGGAGCAGTCACTGGAAAAAGTACAGCATTACTTGCAGAAAATGGCGGACATATTGACGTCACAGATGTTACTTTAAAAACAGGTGGTACCGGAATCGGTGTAATAGCCAATGATGTTGACAGCACAATTGAACTGCACGGAAATACGGTAATTAATGACGCTGTAATTGGGCTTTATGCAACAAACGGTAGCACAATCACAATGACTGGAGGAACCATTACGGCTTTTGAAACTGGTGCGTTCTTCAACGAGAGTAAAAGCGATAAAAACAAGTTAGAAAATGTAACCATTACTTATGCAAATACCAGCATAAGTGATCAAGACAAGCTAGAAAATGTAAAAACATCGGACAATGAATTAGACCCTGGATGGGAAAGTGAATTAGAAAATGAAAAAGAAGAGTTTTTATACACAGGAATAACGGCCTTTGCCAGAAGTCATCTCTCTTTAGAAAATGTAACCATTACCCAAGCAGAAACCAGCATATCCGCAGAAGATGGTTCACAAGTAACGATATTAGGAGGAGCATTTAATGGAGAACACACAGGGCTATACGTAGTGAACGGCAGCTTCATTACTTTAGCCAATAGTAAAGAAGGCAGCGTTCAAGTTACATCATCTAATGGTGATGGACTCTATGCAGACGGTTTATTCTCTACAATCATAATGATGGGAGGAACAGTGACTGCGGGAAACAGAGCATTATTTGCAAAAAAAGGTGGATATATTAAGGTCACAGATGTTGCTCTAACAACGATGGACGGAAACGGAAACGGGGCAGCTTCCACCGATCCTTACAGCTTTATTGAATTGGATGGGGGGACAACGATTAATAATGCTATAAATGGACTTGATGCGGAAAACAGTGGTGTCATCATAATGACGGGAGGAGCTGTAACTGCGAAAAGCGCAGCATTGTTTACCATGAACGGTGGATATATTAAGGTCACAGATGTTGCTCTAACAACGATGGAAGGAAACGGATACGGTGCTGCTTCCACCGATCCTGAAAGCTTGATTGAATTGCATGGAAAGACAACGATTAATAATGCTCTCATCGGACTTTATACAGAAAATAGTGGTACTATCGCAATGGCAGGTGGAACTGTAACTGGGAAAAGCGCGGCAGTACTTACAAAAAGCGGTGGACACATTAAGGTCACAGATGTTGCTCTAACAACAATGGATGGCAACGGATACGGTGCAGCTACCAGCGATCCTGACAGCTTGATTGAATTACATGGAAAGACAACGATTAATAATGCTTTCATCGGACTTTATACAGAAAATAGTGGTACTATCACAATGGCGGGTGGAACTGTAACCGCAACAAACATGGCACTGTTTGCAGCAAACGGTGGACATATTAAGGTCACAGATGTTGCTCTAACAACGATGGATGGCAACGGATACGGAGCAGCTACCACTGATCCTGACAGCTTGATTGAATTATATGGAAAGACAATAATTGATAATGCTTTCATCGGGCTTAATACAGAAAATAGTGGTACTATCACAATGGTGGGTGGAACTGTAACCGCAACAAACATGGCATTGCTTGCAAAAAGCGGTGGACATATTAAGCTCACAGATGTTGCTCTAACAACGATGTATGGCAACGGATACGGAGCAGCTACCACTGATCCTGAAAGCTTGATTGAGTTGGATGGAAAGACAACGATTAATAATGCTTTCATCGGACTTTATACAGAAAATAGTGGTACTATCACAATGGCAGGTGGAACTGTAGCCGCAACAAACATGGCATTGCTTGCAAAAAGCGGGGGACATATTAAGCTCACAGATGTTGCTCTAACAACGATGTATGGTAACGGATACGGTGCAGCTACCTCCGATCCTGAAAGCTTGATTGAATTGGATGGAAAGACAACGATTAATAATATTTTCATCGGGCTCAATGCAGAAAACAGTGGTACTATCACAATGGCGGGTGGAACTGTAACCGCAACAAACATGGCATTGCTTGCAAAAAGCGGTGGACATATTAAGCTCACAGATGTTGCTTTAACAACAAAAAATGGTAACTACGGTGCTGCTGCAACCGATCCTAAAAGCTTGATTGAATTATATGGAAAGACAACAATTAATAATGCTGTAACCGGACTTGATGCAGAAAATAGTGGCACAATTATAATGACTGGTGGAACAGTAACTGCGAAAACCATGGCATTGTTCGCAATGAATGGTGGACATATTAAGGTCACAGACGTTGCTCTAACAACGATGGATGGCAACGGATACGGTGCAGCTGCCAGCAATCCTTACAGCTTAATTGAATTGCATGGAAATACAGCGATTAGCAATACTTTCATCGGACTTTATGCAGAAAACGGTGGCACGATTAAAATGACTGGAGGGACCGTAGCAGCAAAAGGATCAGCATTTGTTGTAAAAAATAGCGGATATATTGATGTAACAAATGTTTCTGCAACAGCAGAAAACAGTGGCATAATATTTGATAAATCCGAGGACGATAATGCCTCAGAAGTCGACTTGACAAATACAAAGATTCGCACTGAAAATAGTATTGGAATTAACGCAGACCAATCAATCGGTATAGTCAATCTCAAAAATTCAGAAATCAGTGCCGATATTTTATTAGCAGCAAAAGCTTCAACTAAAGAAAATAACTTTGCTTTTACATTAAATGCTAATCACTCCGTATTAAAGGGGAGAGCAAAAATTGCAGAAAACAGAACTGTACGCTTTGATTTGACAAACAAGACAACATGGATATTGAAAACCAGTACAAAAGAAACCGATGATGACGGAAAACTGCTTGCTATTGCTCAAAGGTCACGTTCTGATATTTCTGTGATCAATCTCAATGATAGTTCTATTGTTTTTAATGGACCGGTAGAAGATCATTATCATACATTGCATATAGGATCTGGAATACCGAACATTCTAGCAGTCTATAATGCCTCTGGTGAGGCAGAAATTCATTTCAACGCTATATGGAGTGATGGTGTTGCAATAGATGCACAAAAAACCGATAGGCTTCTCATTCACGGTGATGTAGCAGGCACCACAACAGTTTATGTCAAAAGTGTTTCAGGGGATAAAGAGAGCGTAGAAAATGCTTCTACTCCTTCAAATATAGGTGGACTTTCACTTATTCAAGTTTCTGGAGAAGCAAAAGAAGACTCCTTTAAATTGAAAAATGGCTATACCACCATAGGAGGAACTCCTTATAAATATACGCTAACTGCCTATGGACCAGTCTCAAGCTATGGCAAAGCCAATGCTAACCAAAACTTATTCGATGAAAAGGATAAAGATTTCTGGGATTTCCGTTTGCAGCCTGAATTTTTTGACACCGATTCAAAAGTAAGAGCAGTTGTACCACAAATGGCAAGCTATTTGGTTATGCCAAATGCCCTCTTTTATACTGGATTGGCCGATATGGCCAAGCAAAATGCACTTTTAGCCAATATGAGAACAACAGTCTTGGGAGAGCAGAAAAATCTAAAAAACAGTTTCTTCCTCTCTACCTATGGGGGTACAGGAACCTTATCCTCGAAACGCGGTCCCCTTAAATATGGTTATGGTGCTGATATTCGCTACGCTGCTATACAAGGTGGGGTTGCATTGACTACGTTAGAAGGGCACAGCACTACTACACATCTTGGTCTTTTAGGCACCTATGGGCAGCTGTCTTTCACTCCAAAAGAGATGCAGGATGCAAGTAAAAGCACCCTAGATAAATGGTCTCTCACTGCCTATGGTAGTGTACAACATGACAGTGGTTTCTATATCGATACGCTTTTATCCTATGGGATAATAAAGGGCGATATCACCAATGCCATCATTGGTAAAACCGCGAAATTGAACAATGTAAAGATGTTGAGTATTTCCACCACCGTTGGCAAACAATTTTCTACCGGAATGGAAGGTTTAACCTTCGAGCCCCAAATACAACTTGCTTATCAACATTTGATGTTTGATACCATTGAAGATGCTGATAATTTAAAAATTGATATGAACAATCCTTCTCAATGGTTGATCCGTGTTGGTGGACGTTTAACCAAAACCATTATGACCACTGAAAATGGTCCTGCCATTTCCTTCTATGGAAAAGCAAACTTGATCAAAACCTTTGGTGATGATGGAAAAGTACAAATTAGCAAGAATTTTGACCTTGATCCCATGGGAACAGCAATTGAGGGCGGCGTTGGCATCAATGCACAACTGTCTCACAATTTCTCTCTTTACGGTGATGTAAGCTATCGACAAAAGCTTCAGAAAACTGGTATAAGTGGTGCAAGCTTTTCAGGTGGCATACGCTATCAGTTTTAAATCAAGGCTGTAAAAATAGCCTATTCATTCTATTCAATTTAACAAAAAGGGCAGCACAATATGCTGCCTTTTTTGTACATTAAAGTCATCCTTTTTCCTTTTAAAGCACCCTTCCCTCTTTATACTTAGTTCTTTACGAAAATCTCCAAGACAAGACACAACAAACGCAACAGAGCACTTCCATCCCCAGTGGATGAAGAGTACTTCCTACTTTGAAAAAAGAGAAGTCTATTAGAAATAAATTAATACCACTGTGTTGAAAGATGAAAGCCCACTTTAAGCCCAAGTAAGTTAGCTTTTTTACAAGCTTCTACTACACCCTTTTCTGTTCCCTCATAAACCCAATTTGCATCATCTAATAATCTTTACCATCACTTAAAAGATGTCATGGTGCCACTATATCAGTATCTCAAAATATTTCTCTGAATAATAATATTCAAAATTATAATACTTTAAATAAAATCAATTATAAATACATTTTGTATTAGACATAATTAATATCAATTATTTTTTAATTTTGACAAAAAACCAAAAATGTCTTACCAAATAAAGAAAATTACTGAAAGTAATAACAACTATCCATTTTCACTTCTTCTTATGAAGTTCGCGGGGAAATGAATATTTTGGGGCTCTCATAAGGAGAATACTAGTGTATAAAACATCCCTTTTATCATGCACGGCTGCAGCCGCTATTATCCTGTTCAACATC
Source organism: Bartonella sp. MU70NMGDW (assembly GCF_042194085.1). Classification (NCBI taxonomy): domain Bacteria; kingdom Pseudomonadati; phylum Pseudomonadota; class Alphaproteobacteria; order Hyphomicrobiales; family Bartonellaceae; genus Bartonella; species Bartonella sp. MU70NMGDW. Next base: position 545 of record NZ_JBHIMK010000093.1, on the reverse strand, counting down.
CAGTTCAGTGCACATGCTGAAACCCTCGTAGTTTCTGATGGAAAACAACAAGAAGTATCCGATAAAACCTACGAAACTATTCACGCAAAAGACGGTGGCAAAATCATTGGCAAGAATTTAACGATAAACCACCCAGTCCATTACGATGTATACGCTGTAACAGCTGAAGGTGTTAACAGTGTAATTGAATTACAGGATAGTAGAATTATCCCAAAACTTGATTCTGAGATTTTCCGCGGTCTTGAAGCCAAAGACGGAGCTACAATCAAAATGATTGGAGGTTCCATTGCAGCTGCCTCTGTTGGCGCTTCTTTTAATAACACGAATAGCAGCGAAAACATGCTAAAAGACGTGGTGATATCAGACTTAGATAAAGATGGACTGCAATTACTCTCAGGAATAGTTACCAAGGGAAGCACGCTCACCTTAAAAAATGTAACTGTTATGCATGCAGCGAACGCTCTAACGGCAGATGATCACTCGACAATAACAGTCTCTGGAGGATCATTTGATGGAGAACTCGATGGAATATATGCTTCAAATGG
>NZ_JBHIMK010000092.1:0-6229 GCF_042194085.1 Bartonella sp. MU70NMGDW | reverse complement strand
AATTCGCGCGCTCTTTTCAAGGTTTCTGAACGACGTGTTGCAATAGAAATTTGAGCCGCAAGATTTTTCTTTTTAATAACTCTTGCTAAAGAAGATCCAATCAGACCGATTCCAATGAGTGCTATTTTTTCAAATTGAATATGGCGCATCTTTCACCTTCAAAGATTCTTTGCAAATGGCAATAAAAACAATTGTAAAATCATAATTTTCCTGTCTGTTTGTTCAAGAGTTATGCGTAAAACATTAAAAAACGACAACTAGGAAATAAAGAATAACGCAGTTTACCAATCATCACCTGCGCAAGCTGACAACAGATCATTTTACCTAGAAAATACATTAAAAATAAATGACGAGAAATCTAACATCACGCTCTAAAACTCCCACTTAATTACTGATCAAAGCGCATCACTGAAACAAAAATTAAATGCACTCTCAATTAAGATAACAACGACTCTACATAAAATCTCATCAATTTACTTTATCTTACTAAATCTTACTAATTTACTCACAAAAAACACATCAAAAGCGTAAGCAGACACCAACTCTTTCCAAATTATCCCAATACGTTCATTAATTTGTACATCAGACCTATATAAGAATGTATTACGCCTCCACCTACAACATCAACACAAGTTTTATGAATATTGAAAACACCGTAAAATAACGCATACAAAAAATACCATTAAAAACATTTTCCTCTCCCGATTCCTGATACCGTAAATCAAACAAATATGAGAAAAACACGCTCTCTCAATAAAGAAAAAGTTTGATAACAAAACACCGAATATCCCTTTAATGGAGCCATACCCCTCACGTAAAACAAAGCGCCCTAAACAGGATAGATTTGGATTGCAAATTCATGCGTTTGTTTTAAAAAGACATCTCTCTCCCCAGCCTATCTCACGACAGTGTTTGTAAATGTTATAACTATAAATCCATTAAGCACGACCCTCTTCACACTTAATAAAACACTATCATTATATTTGCCTACCTCCAATGTTGCAAAAACCCTTGGAATTTGAGAGCATTCATAAGAGGCATTTTTAGTGCTTTCTTGCACAGTTTTTATCCACACGCCCCCACTTATGACGTGCAAAAGACATCGTTTTGATTGACTCAATATGAAAAATGATGAGTTATAATAATAAACAATGGCTTGCTCTGTTTATGAGACACATTCATTGCTAAGATAATCATCTCTGTATCAAAAATAAAAATCTCCTCATAGGTACTGTCGTTTTCATCATAATCTATTTTGACTTTCTCCTCATCCCACGAAGATTCTTAGTTCATACCGATCTGCAAACAATTCATTTTCTTGTCTAAAAGATTCCACTAATTCACTATTTTAAGTGATTCAATTAATCTATAATATATTGATTTATAAATATAATAATTGTTTTTCAATTTGAATCATAACTTCAAATACGGTAAAATTCTTCCATCACAAACTCTCTTGTCTGCACGTCACAAGAAGACATGTGAGAAAAAAATGATGCAAAACGCTCTCTAATGCCAAAAACTGTAGCAAATTAGAGACTAGACAAATATATGATGATGCTCTGGCTTGCACTTTTATTAAGCGTAAAAATAGTGATGCTCTATGGATTTCATATTCTTCAAGGAGCACTTTACCATTATACCATTCACAAACGCCGTCGCGAAATAAATATGACGCGCATTGAGAAATATTTCTAAGAAAGCGCATGAATTTACCATACAAGTGTCTTCTGTTGTTTGAGATGCTCTGTTTTGCATGAGGGATGTTACCCCATTAAGGCGCTATGAACCAGCCTAATATTCACCCCATACTCACACAAAAAACACCGAATACGTAAATTTTGCCTGAGCCCTATATCACGAACCAACAGTGTTTTACGACACAACAAGATAATAAAACCGTGTAAAAACTGCCTTTCAAAGATAAATAATTTGTCTGAAGAAAAGTTTCTATAAAAATTTCAAGCTCTTCAAATGCAACTTCAAAACTACAACTAACCTCTACTTGATAACACAACAGTTTTAATTGCTTAAAATACCTCTGTGGCGTACTAAAAATAAAAAATCATCATATTTCTAAACTGTTAAGCTGCCATCTGGCGTCGTGCAATAATTGTAAGCCCTAACAAAACTTGGCGAATGATAGCTTCACCCAAAAGTGGATTTTTACGACTGTCTAAAACAGCACTCTGAATTCTTTCCATTGCATAAGAAATTTGTTCTAACTTCCAATATTTTAAAGCTTGCTCAACGATCTTTTTCCGTTGAAAAAAAATGGGAGGCCGTGCTTGAGAAACCACCGTAAAGGGCGATTTTCCTTCAACCTCTACCTGATAACGCAATAGCTGTAATTGCTGAAAATGCCTTTGTGCTGTACTCAAAATAAAAAAAAGCGCCCCATGCAATGCTGCATGTCGGTTAAAATGCGCTTCAAAGCCTGATATATCGCCCAATAAAAGAGCATCAATGACTTCATCTTGAGAAAGAGCACTGACATCGCTTACAACAGCTTTCACATCTTCAAGAGTAACGTGAGCATTTGCAGCGTAAAGACAAAGCTTTTCTAATTCACCTCGTGATACAAGGCGATCCGCCCCTAAACTTTCATGCAACCATCTACGTGCATCCAAAGAAACAGTCTTCTTAAACTTCCTTAAAACCTCATCAATCAAACCGTCAAGAGAACGCATATCATCTGCAAAACAGGGCAAAGCCATCGCTTTTGACGCCGTTTCAACAGCATTGCGCAACCCTGTTCCTTTTTTTAAATCCCCTGATTCAATGAGTATAAAACAAGCTTCTGGTGGCTTCTCAATTAAAAGTTTCAAGGCAGCAAGAAAACCTTTTTGATTAGCCGCATTAGAGATCCATATCAAACGGTCTCCCCCAAAAAGCGATAACGTACGCGCTTCATTTTCCAAACGTGCAGGATCTTTATCAATTTCAGCAGCATCCAAACGAACTGTCGAAAATGGATCTTCTATTGCTACCTTTGTAAGTTTTGCAAAACATTGTGCACGCTCACAAATAAGACCACGATCTGGCCCATAAATGAGAACAATAGGAAAAGCACGTGAAAAACGCGTTAAAAACTGATCAACTTCATGTGCTTTTTTCTGAGCCACATTATTAATCCATTAACAGTTCATCATCATCAAGAACTTCCCCGCGAACTTTCTGAAACATGCCAATTAAGTCATTGACATCCAAGCCCTTACGCTCTTCATGACAGACATCCAAAATCACTTTTCCACCATGCAACATCAAGGTGCGATCACCATAATCAAGAGCCTGACGCATAGAATGAGTCACCATAATAGTCGTTAACTTTTTATCTTTAACGATTTTTTCAGTCAAACGCATCACAAAATCAGCCATTCCAGGATCAAGCGCTGAGGTATGTTCATCAAGCAATAAAACATCCGCATGAGCTAATGTTGCCATCACAAGGCAAACAGCTTGGCGTTGCCCACCTGATAAACTGTCCATAGGATTATGAATATATGCTTCAAGACCAATGCCTAATTGAGCAATTTTTTCTCGAAAAAATTGCCGTTTCTCATGATTTAAAGCCGAGCGCAAACCACGACGACTTCCTCGAAGAGCAGCAAGAGCCAAATTTTCTTCAATTGTTAAAGAACCACAACTGCCTATCAAAGAATCTTGAAAAACACAAGCAACCTTTCCAGCGCGTTCACTGACTGACTGCCTAGAAACATTTTGCCCATTGATAACCACTTTCCCTGTTGAGGGAAGCGTTGCACCCGCTAAAACACTGAGCAAGGTTGATTTACCAGCGCCATTTGAACCGATAACCGTAACAAAACTACCCTGATCAATTTTAAGGTTAATATCAATTAAAGCCTGTTTTTCCAAAGGTGTTTGCGGTTTAAATGTAACCCCAACATGAGAAAACTCAATCACGTTTACGCCTCCTCCAATAGCGTGGCACAATAAGGGTTAAAATAACCAACAGTGAAGTAATCAACTGAAGATCTGTCGACGTATCAATACCAATTCCATTTGCCTCAAATGCAAATTGCACCGCCACACGATAAAGCACAGACCCCACAATACAGCTGATTATAATCCAAAAAATATTACGCGTACGAAATAAAGTTTCACCGATAATCACAGCTGCCAACCCAAAAACAATTGTTCCAATTCCACCGGTAATATCCGTTGCAATCGCAGTTTGAATATAAAGAGAACCACCAAGTGCAACACAGGCATTTGAAAGCCCCATACCAAAATAAATTAACGCCGACGTATGAACCCCTTGAGCTGTAGCCATCCGTGGATTAGCTCCCATTGCACGCATAGCAAGACCTATTTCGCTTTCCAAAAAACGCCAAATCAAAAACGCCACAACCAGCAATACAATACCAATGAAAAGAGGCCGCACAAAAATATCAGACAAACCAAACAGATTATAAAAGGGCGTTAACGCCGTATCAGCAAGCGCTAAATTAACATTAGATCCTCCCATAATTCCCATAATACGAAGATTAACCGTATAGAGCGCTGACATTGTTAAAATGGAAGCCAAAAGATTTAAAATACCAAAACGCAAATTCAACATAGCTGTTAATAAACCAGCTACCATGCCTGCACAAAAAGCACATGCCATAGCTGCCCATGCATTAAAACCTAAAAGAATCAAGACACCACAGACACAAGACCCAAGAAGAAATGAACCATCAACTGTTAAATCAGGAAAGTCCAAAACGCGAAAAGAGAGATAAACCCCTATAGCCACAAAAGCATAAATAAGACCTAATTCCACAGCGCCAGAAAACGCAAATATATTCATGTAAAGACAATCCCCATGAAAACTTAACGTATTTTATTGTATCAACATCCTATCAATGAAAGTCATTGAATCACTTTTGTCGCGCGATCAATAACTGCCTGCGGAATAACAATCCCCGCTTTTTTTGCTGCTTTCATATCAATTCGAATGTCATTATTAGCCGCCTGCACAACGTCAATATCACCAGGCTTTTCACCCTTTAGAATACGCACAACCAACTTCCCAGCATCACCCCCTACATCATAGAAATTCACACCTTGCGTCATAAAAGGCCCACGTCCGATAGAATTAGCATCAACAGTAAATATAGGAACATTTGCTTCCTGTGTGACCTTTACTGCACCCTCTAAAACAGAAAGAACAGTATTATCAGCAGGAATAAAAATGATATCTACCTTACCGATTAAAGCCCGTGTTGCTGCCTGAACATCTGAAGGTTTTGGTGCCGATGAAGGAACGATTTCAATTCCAACTTTTTTTGCCGCATCCTTTAACACCTTAAGTGTTGAAACAGAATTTGCTTCAGAAGCATTATAAAGATAACCAATTTTTTTCAAATCTGGTTTTACTTCTTGTAAAAGTTTAACACTTTCTGCAACATCTATACGATCAGAACTCCCCGTCACATTACCGCCAGGTTTGGTAAGCGAAGAAACGATTTTAGCTCCGATAGGATCAGAAATCGCCGCAAAGACGATAGGAATTGTTTTTGTTGCCGCAAGCATTGTTTGTGCTGAAGGCGTGGTAATCGCTACAATAACATCAGGTTTATCACCAACAAATTTACGTGCAATTTGCGTTGCTGTTGAAATATTGCCTTGCGCTGATAAAAAGGTGAGCTGAAAATTTTCACCTTGCTTATAACCATTTTCCGCAAGAACATCTTCCACACCTTTACGAACGGCATCCGCAGCAGGATGGACCATAATTTGTGTGAGTGCAACTTTAATGTGTTTAACTTGGTCATCCGCTTTTGCAACACTGTTCATCATAAAAACAGCTGCAATGATAATCCCCAATATATTTATTCTCTTCAACATTATATTCCACCCCTCTCTATGCAAAATTAAAAAAGGAATAATCTATTACTGAAGAATCTTATAAAATCAATCTTTATTTCATTTTATTAAAACATGGACAAAATAAATCAAACTAAAATGATATTTTTTTGTTGCAATTCGTAGAAGCCTACGCCATACAGGCAAGATATATATCGAATCGGTAAGCGGGTGTAGCTCAGGGGTAGAGCACAACCTTGCCAAGGTTGGGGTCGTGGGTTCGAATCCCATCGCCCGCTCCATTGAATTTTGTATTTATTCGTTCTTGCGTGGAGCTGTATTGTAGCTTGCCAGCGGGTTTTGTATATTTTGCCACTAGGTTTTGTACCAATTTATTTTTTTTCAAAGAGTTTTAAAG
>NZ_JBHIMK010000091.1:0-6329 GCF_042194085.1 Bartonella sp. MU70NMGDW | reverse complement strand
TATGATGGAACATAATGTGAATACCATCATTGATGCCATCACAAAACATTAAGATCTTCTACAAAAGAGATAAAAAACTGAATACAGCACTGAACCGTCTTCATATTTGTCTCAAACATACTGTTGTATAAAGTTTAGGTTGGTTTATAAGCAACAAAAAAGTACGCACTTTATAAGAATGCAATATCATAAAACCATTAATATACTGGCAATATATTAAAAAATATATCAGCTTTTATAAAATGCTTTGCAAAACAACAAGATAACTGTCTTTGTCCCTGCTAATTCTTATAGGTATTCGCACCAATCCCTTATGTCATATTCATAAAGATCTGTCTAAGGATGATCTATAGGCAATTTTTTAACTCAAGAATATAGAAAATTTGATGGGATGTTACAGATGTGTTTCATCTGCTTTTATCATTAAAAGTAATGAAAATTTTAAAACAAGCGCGCCTTCTATCTCTCAGTGATTTCTTTTGCAACTGACCAGATACCCTAGCTGAAAATTGCATAGTGATTTACATGAGAAAAAATAAAAGCTTCTTATAGAAGCTCTGAAACTATTTAAGATCATATGGTCAGCGGTAAAATAAAATATGCCTATTCTCGTACAGGCTATTTAGAACAGCGTCGTATTTTTTGGATCAAATAGACTTCTTATGTTAGGGATCAGAGCTAAGATACGGGGCGCATCCCCTCTCATCTGTGAATTATTGGTTCCCTCTATTTCCCTCATTTACTTTTTATAAGATACATAAATTATTACATCAAGAAACATATGGTTAATGAATGGTTATTTTATATTGATATTTTTTATAATGAAAATGATTTTATTATGTTTGAGGTTTGAAAATAATATTCTTCTTACAGACCGTGAAAATGCAAATTTTCTTCATATAAATATTTTGACACTCTCAGCGCCATGGAACAATAGATCATTACCAAAACTTTTAAAATTTTGTTTTTAATCACATCGGGTACAACCTGATTTTGTAAATGTAATCGAGAAAGTCAAAACACAACATTATCATGACGCAACATAAAAGAAAGTCGTGTCACATCAATTAATGCTTACTTATTATTTGTGCGCTTTCCAGTGTTTTTATTAAAAGTATGAAAATTCTGATGAGCGACAGTGAAACTTAGTTTTTGCCCATAGTCGTGTGTCAAGCGTTCTTTTATTTCAATCGTAAAGATGATATCATTCCAGCGCGTTAAAACATGGCAACCTGTTCCAATAGGCTTGATAAGCTCAATTTTTGTGTGAAAGACAGGTCCTTTATCTGGATGTTCGCCCAATAAGATTATTTCAGGTCTGAATGCTAAAAGATCAGTTTCTTCGCCATAAGAAAATGAATGCCCTAAATGTTGTTCTAAGACATGGCGATCAAGAAAATTCATAGGAGGAGAACCAATAAAATCAGCAACAAATGTTGTTGCTGGAGTGTCGTAAATTTCCATTGGTGTTCCAATTTGCTCGATAGCTCCTTTATTCAAAACGACTATTCTATCAGCTAATGTCATAGCTTCTAGTTGATCATGGGTAACATAGAGGCTGGTCGTTCCTAGTGAACGCTGTAGTGTTTTTATTTCAATACACATTTGCGCCCGCAATTTTGCATCAAGATTTGAAAGAGGTTCATCAAAAAGAAAAACACGGGGTTGGCGTACAATCACACGCCCCATTGCAACACGCTGACGTTGTCCTCCTGATAATTGTCGTGGTTTACGATCAAGAAATGGTTCTATCTCCAAAAGTTTTGCAGCATGTGCGATGCGTTTTTTAATTTCTTCTTTAGGGGTTTTACGATTTTTAAGACCATATTCTAAATTTCCACGAACTGTCATATGGGGATAAAGAGCATAATTTTGAAAAACCATAGCAATATCACGATCAGCTGGTTCACGATCATTGATGCGTTCGTTATCAATACATAATTCACCTGAGGTAACTTGTTCAAGTCCTGCTATAATACGCAATAAGGTTGATTTCCCACACCCTGAAGGACCGACAAGAACAAGAAGTTCTTTATCAGCAACAGTTAAGTTTAAATCATCAATGACCAGAATGCCGTTGTCATACCGTTTTTTTATATTTGATAACTGGATTATGGCCATAATTACTTCTCCGTTTCAATAAGGCCTTTGATAAAAAGCCGTTGCATGAAGATAACAACAAGAACAGGGGGAACCATGGCAACAACCGATACTGCCATGAGTATATTCCATTGAGGATCATGTTGAAGTGATTCGACAATAAGCTGTTTTAAAATAATAAGGATCGTTTGATGCTTTTGATCCGTTGTGATGATAAGAGGCCAGAGATATTGTATCCATCCATAAATAAACATAATGATAAATAAAGCAGCGATATTGCTTTTGCTGAGAGGAAGAAGAATATCCTTAAAAAATTTAACTGGACCTGCACCATCAACACGTGCCGCCTCTAAGAGTTCATCTGGAATAGTCAGAAAAAACTGGCGAAATAAAAATGTAGCGGTTGCAGATGCAATAAGTGGAATAATCATTCCACTATAGGTGTCGATCATCCCCAATTTTGCAACAACCTCATAGGTTGGAAGAATACGAACTTCGACAGGGAGCATCAATGTAACAAAAATAAGAACAAAAGCAGTTTTTCGGAAAGGAAAACGCATATAAACAATTGCATAAGCAGACAAAAGTGAAATAATAATTTTCCCAATACTAATCCCAAGAGCCATAATGAGTGAATTCATTAAGAGTGGCCAGAGGTTGGGAAGACCGAGTTGTGCGAGGCCATCACCAAAGATTGTTTTATAATTTTCCAAAGCATACTTCCCAGGTAAAAGAGGAAGTGTTCCTGAGTTGAATGCTGCTGAACTATGGGTTGATGCAATGATAGCAACATAAACTGGAAAGAAAATAATGATAATGCCAATAATGAGAGTAATATGGGTTAGAAATTTCAAAACAGGGCGATTTTCAACCATAATTTACTTCCTAATATTGTACACGGCGCTCAATCCAGCGAAACTGAATAAAGGTTAAGACAATAACCATCAACATCAATATTGTTGATTGTGCTGCTGATGCACCGATTATTTGATTTCTAAAGCCATCGTCATATACTTTATAGACGAGGATGCTCGTTGCACGCGCAGGACCTCCAGAAGTTGTATTATCAATAATACCAAAGGTATCAAACATAACATAATTGACATTGACAATAAGAAGGAAAAACGTCGTTGGTGAAATTTGCGGGAAGACCACAGTCCAAAATCGTTTAAAGGGACCAGCACCATCAATGGCGGCTGCTTCTATTTGAGAACGCGGAACAGACTGAAGACCTGTAAGAAAAAAGAGAAAATTGTAAGAAATTTGCTTCCAACTAGCCGCTATGACAATAAGAATCATTGCTTGAGTGCCATTAATACGATAATTCCATAGCACCCCTATTTTCTCGAGAAGAAAAGGAATAATTCCGATGGTGGGATGAAAGATAAACAGCCATAATATACCTGCCAATACTGGAGCAACAGCATAGGGCCAGAGCAAAAGCATTGTATAAGCCTTTTTTGCACGGATGACACGGTCAACACAGACCGCTAAGAGAAGTGATATTGTCATTGAAGCGACAGTAACTGAGATGGAAAATACTGCGGTTGTAAGAAGTGATTGCCGATAAGTAGGATCAGAAAGAACCGTTAGATAATTTTCAAAACCAATAAATGTTGTTGTAAAGCCAAAAGGGTCTTCACGCTCAAAAGATGATTTTATTGCTTGAGCAGCAGGCCAGAAGAAAAACAAAAAAGTCACAAGAAGCTGAGGGAAAAGCAGTCCGTAAGAAAGTAGACTATTTTTAAAATATGCATGTTTTTCTTGCATTCGTAGGGCTCTTTAAATGTAGAGACTTTAAAAAGATAAACAAAAAGAACTCAACTGTTTTTGTTGAGTCTTTAATGTCTAACAATAAAACAAAATTAATGATTAGATTTTTCAAATTCACGCAAGAGTTTATTTCCACGTTCAACGGTCTCATCTAAACCATCTTTCGGTGTTTTTGAACCACTAAGAACAGCTTCCAACTCTTGATCAAGAATGGCACGGATTTGTGGTAAATTACCAAATCTTATCCCTTTCGAGTTAACTGTTGGTGGATTAAGATTAATCTGTTTGATAGCTATATCCGCACCTGGCGTTTTTTCATAGAAATGTTGTTTTTTGCTCAATTCATAAGTCGTTTTTGTGGTTGGAAGATAACCTGTTTCCTGATGCCATTTTGCTTGATTTTCTGTTTTTGAAAGAAATTTAAGAAAAGCAGCTGCCCCTGCATATTCCTTTGGGGTATGGCCCTTAAACGCCCAAATAGAAGCGCCCCCAATAACTGAATTTTGTGGTGCTCCTTCTGTATCCTTATAGTAAGGTAGCATACCAACCCCCACATTAAACTGAGCTTCAGAAACAATTCCAGCATGTGATCCTGAAGATTGCATAAAAATTGCACAATTTTGTGCCATAAACATTGGTGTTGAATCTAATGCACCTGCTGGACCACCATAACGGAAAATACCTTGATCAGACCACTTTTTCAGGTCAGTCCACATACGCACTTGTAAAGGTCCATTAAATGTAAGTTCTGAATCAAGTCCTTTAAAGCCATTTTCCTTCGTTCCAAAAGGAACATTATGCAACGCTGAAAAATTTTCTATACCAATCCATTGAGCAGCATAAGCCATCGTAAAACCGCAAGTTGCCGCTTTAGTCTCAAGAATTTTTTTGGAAAAGTCTTCTATATCTTGCCATGTTCTAGGAGGCTGTTCTGGATCAAGCCCTGCTTTTTTAAAGATATCTTTGTTATAATAAAGAATGGGAGTTGAAATATTGAATGGCATAGAGACGATGCGCCCCTGTTCATCGGAGTAATAACCACTAATAGCAGGGAAATAATCTGTAAGATCAAATTCTTGTTTTGTATCAGCCATAAGTTGATAAAATGGATAAATTGCACCTTTTGCAGCCATCATAGTTCCAGTACCAACGTCATAAATTTGGGCAAGAACTGGCTGTTTCTTTCCACGAAATGCCGCAATGAGTGAAATCAACCCCTCTTCATATTCGCCGCGAAATGAAGGAACAACTTTATACTCAGATTGACTTGCATTAAAATCGTTAATGAGACTTTCAGTTTGCTTTCCTAATTCACCACTCATAGAATGCCAAAAGCTGATTTTTGTCTGCGCAAAACCTGCTGTTATTCCCGCTGTGGACATTATGATAGCAACCGTGGCCGCTATGGAAAGATAAAAACGACTCATGGTTCACCCTTTCTGAAGTGATGGAATACAAACTACCCCTAAATTTATAGTATTACACATGAACATGCTATGACAGTCTTATTTCAGAAATATATTCTTTCATTTAAACAGGAACCACCAAAAGGTCAAATGAATTTGTTTAAATTTTTTCGTTTTCTTTTATAAGCTTTCTTATATATTAACGAGATACGCGTTTATAACTATCTGAAAAAAGTGAGATGGCTTAAATAAGCAAAGTCACTTGGTAAAAAGATGTAGATCGTAAATGTCATTCAATGACTATTTTAATATTTGGATTTACTTTTTTTTAAAGAATTGTTTATTCTTTTGTTATTTATCTTATAAGTTTCGGCTTATAACTTTAACACGATATTTCTCCTGAATTTAACAAAGAGATAAATAGAAATTTTCTTAAAATTAAGAAAATCATTTTGAAGCGCTTAATAGTCTCCTTCCTTGTAGTGAAATCATGCCCCTCACGCAAAACAAAATGACATTTTATGACCAATTTCCATGCTGTTAAAAAATCTTTCAATACATCTACATTTCATGATAGCGCCTATAAAATAAGCTATAAAACCTCTCCACTAAAGTATATAAGACTTTTTGCATGCTATCATTTTCACTTCATAAAAGTGCAAAACGACATCATTATATGAGATCCTAATGCTTTAACAAGTCTTGCATTTTAAATACGTTAAATGAATATTTTTATTCTTTTTTCAATAATCTTTTATCCACACACCAACCCTGCTTGTAATGTGCAAACGAATGATTTTGATTGATTCATTGTAAAAAGATTCGAAATAAGAGAATCCTACGTATTAAAGTCTCTTATTCACATGAATAAACTATTAATTATCATTATAAATCAATGTATTATTGTTATATATTCGATATTTTTTCTTCTTTCATTACGCTAGCTTTATGAGGATATATAGTTCTCTTTGTATTGATGTATTTTTTACCTTTGTGCACGCAATTGCAATGCGAGATCAGGTTGATCTGTCGTAATATAATGTACAGGCA
>NZ_JBHIMK010000090.1:0-6412 GCF_042194085.1 Bartonella sp. MU70NMGDW | reverse complement strand
AAAGTCACACTATTATAATTAATGGTACCATCTGCATTTTTATCATAAAGAACTGCAAAGCTATTTGCTTCTTTAATGACCTTAATACTGTCCGTGATATCTGCAATTTCACCATCAAGTTGTTTTTTATTAACAGCTTCATCATCATTAACTGCTTCTTTCACACCGGAAATTGTACGAGCATCACCGGACTTGTTTGCAACATTAATCTCTGCGCCTTCTATATTCTTACCGATAGTAATACGATTTGTCTCTTCTTCTCGCTTAACAAGGCTATTGCTTTTTATGGTGTCAACAACATCTGCAATCTGACCATCGAGCTGTTGTTTATTAACAGCGTCATTATTGTTTACAGCAGCCCTTACACCGGAAATTATCCTATCTTCACCCGATTTATTTGCAATATTGATTTCAGAACCACCTGTTGCCATACCAATGGTGATACGACCTTCTTCTCCATCATCTTGCTTAACAAAACTATTTTCTGCTATTTGATTTTTTATCTCTTGTAGCTGCGCAAAATTCACTGCATCATCAGCTTCTTTCCCAGCTGCTACTCCTGTAATCTTTTGTTCGCCAGCATCAATACCATCCACAGTTATTTTAGCCCCACCAGCAAACAGAAAGCCATCACTACTCATAGAGGCGTTCCCTGCAGTGACACTTGCCACTGTAATATTCTTAGCTAGATCAAATGTCACATTATTGTCTTCCTCACCTTTTGTAATCGTAAGGTTGTCACTTGCAGCTGACAAATCTACGGTATCTTTTATACCAACGGCTTTAGCATCTTTACCCCCAACAGATAGTGTCCAACCTTGATCTACGTATTTTTGTAATGATTTTAACTGCCCAACATTCACAGCATCAGTATCATAACTACCAGCTGCCACCCCTTCAAGCTGGCGCGTCATTTTATTGCGATAATTACCGATAGTTGCTGGACCCGCATTACTTTTCCATATCTCATCCTGTAGCATTGAGTTGCTTTTAGTGAAAGGATCGAAACCGGGAGCACCCAGAGCCGTAACAGTCCCAGAACCGTCCCCAAGAATAACATTTCCATACGCCCGCGTTTCAGGCCCAAACCCTACAGCAACAGTATAGCTATTATCCACCTGCGCACCATAACCAACAGCAACCTCATCGGGAGCATTGACTATTATTTTGGCGCCAAGAGCAGTAATATCACTATCCTTATGGAGTTTTTCGGCCTTTGTTATATCATTACCAAATATGACACTAGTACCCTGTACGTCACGTTGCATATCTGTATCGCGCTGCATTCTAGCCATAGAGTCATTGCGCGAAGGATTCAATGCATCAATAATCGCTGTATTCTCACCATCCTGTGAACTGATGATCAATTTTTTATATTGCCCGCCTGTATCTAATGTTCTTTCCAATGAGTTTTTGTCATCTGCCCTCAAAACATTCACAATAGGATCATCATTACTTATACCAGAAAGGGTTTTGGTTAAAAAATTTGCATCGTCATCAGAAGCGTCAACTTTTGGCATCATTGCCACATTCAATGCTGTTAAATAATTTTCCTTATCACCATCATAGTAATCATACGCAGAGATAATGCTTTGCGGATAAACCACAGCGGCATTCTTCATACTTTCAAGAGATGCTTTTGTTAAATCGAGATTTGCTGAAAAAACAGGAGAAGCATTCGATAAAAACAATGCCACCGCAGTTCCCAACGAAGCTACTTTAAACAATGATGATCGATGATGTGAACGAGAAAACCTCAAATCACGCAGATTTTGTGTAGTATATAATTTTTTCATAAAAACCCCCTTCATAATAATAGATTAAAAACACAAAAAAGGTATGCTCTAGAACTCTAAAGCTTTCTTATTTCCCTTGTGTGTTCCTGCTTTTACAGCGTGTTTTAGGACATAAATAAAATTAAGACATAAACTGTTGTTTCTACAGCGTCTTTAGAGGGTAGTTAGAGGCAAGTTCGTGAAAGTCAATTTAAGGAAGGTAAAAAAATACTTAATATTAGAATTAACTTCGCTTTTTCTACCAAAGGTTGTGCGTTGTTTTTAGCTTTGACCTCTTTGAAAGAGATATAATTTTTGTACCTATTGATCATCCGTTTAGGCATCAGTTTATTTTTCGTGAATAAGATTTTTTACTTCATTAGAGGATTTATGAAAGCTTTTTACTAAAATGCCCCCGCTTTGATGAGGCAAGGGCAAAGAGCATATTTAAGAAAAGTTTTTTGCTTATCTAGTTCAGTATTAAATTAAGCCCAATACCTACACCCCAATGACCACCAGAACTCGTTGCGGAGAGATTGGAGCAGATTTTTCCATCTTCTGACATATAACCAGCTCCGATAGCAAAGACGGATGGACTACACCAATGCATCCGTACCAAATGAAACGCTTAAAGACCAAGGGTATCTTCATAACTTAAATTCGATACTGCTAAACCAACGGAGGCCGTCTGTCTTACTTCTTTCTGAACTGTCTTAATATCATAAAATATTGTAACTCATGTTAATTGCTGCTTATGTTCACCGTAACGGTACCTCATGCGCGCGCCTACTATACTCTCCCATCTCTCATTAAGAGCAATAAAAACAAAATGTTAGCAAAGTTAATGGTTAGGATTTGTTTATTGTCAATTCAGTGTTACCCTAAACCCTGCGCCTATCCAAAAATGATCTCCAGCACTCGTTGCAGATATGTTAGAGCGAACTCTTCCACTTTCAGACATATAACCAGCGCCAATAGCAAATGCGGATTGACTGCGCCATAAACCACCACCAAATGATAGACTGATTTTTCCAGGAGTATCATCATAACTTAAATTAGACACTGCTAAACCTATCGCTGCTGCTTGTCTTGCCTCTTTCCGAACATCCTCAACAGTATAACTTAACGTTGCAAACTTCATATCCGTATACGAATTAGCCTCACTAACTCCATCTTTTACAAGATGAGAAACTTGCTCATCCGTATACTTATTGGCATCTTCAAGAACCGTCTTCATCTGCTGTTCTGTGTAATCATATAACTGATCACCGTTTACTGCTTCTTTCGAGCCTTCTTCTACCTTTCCACCCTCTACATTGATAATCTTACTCGCCTTCTTATTCTTATCAACGCCACGACCTGCATTAAATGCATTAGCAATATCGTTATAGCTTTTTTTTCGTCTTTTCCATGCCGAGCCACAAATGCCCCTGCTCCATTACTCCATAACAAAGCATTTTTCTCGATGTTGCCAGAAATTTCATTATGAAGCTTCGCGAAAACACTATTTATGCCAGCAAAAGCTGCTGCAATATTATCATAGCTGTTCTCTTCAAAGGTTCTATAGCTTGAAATTTGGTGCTGTCCATTCTTCATTCTCATATCTAGCACCACCGCCAAAATATTTTGCAAGCGTTTGATTTAGTGAATAAAGTTTTCCACCCCGTCACAGAATCCGTGGAACTCTTTGTAATAACTTCTGCCGAAAGGAATGTGATCTTGCTGTTTTCTTGCTTCTCTCCATGTTTTGCAACAAAATCTTGATCCTTTGTGCTCCATGACAAAGAATCCTGCACACCCCCTCAGAGACTCCTTTAATACGATTATTTATATTCTTGATATTGTGATCAAAACCTGTAAAATAAGTTAGAGTAGCTATATGATTTCCCTATTACCGCACCTTTTTCATCAATCTGATGATAATTTATAAGTGGGAGCTGTAAAAATACCGTCGCTAAAAGATGCTCCACTACCTAAAGATTTCGCAACTTTATCACCCAATGAATAAAGCTGACCGCCATTGACAACATCGGTGGAATTTTTCGTAATTTTATTTGCTACAGTATGAAGTGCAGCGGGAGCTGTAGTTTTTCCAAAAGTCACACCTTCATAATTAATAGTGCCATTTTCATTATTTTCTTTATCATAATAAACAACAGCAGAATCATTAGCAAGTTTCTCTAAACTTTCTTCAAGCTGTTTTTTTACTAACAGCATCATTGATGCTTTATCTCTCTTTGCTTTCTTAAAACCAGAAATTATCCGTAATTTATCACTTTTATTCGCAATATCAATTTTATCACCATCTATATCCTTACCAATGTTAATGTGTTTCGTTGCTGTTTCCTGTTTTACAAAAATACTCACTGCTACTTATTTTTTTTACTTCCTTCAGTTGTGAAAAATTCACTGCATCAGTATTGCGAGTTCCTTCTGCAACATTTGTTACTTTTTACTTACCGCATTAATACTACCGGTAGTTATTTGCGGGACATCAATAATTACTAAGCCTATTGCATCTACTTTTGTTTTCTCTCCTAATGTTATGCTTTTCAATACTATGTCATTAGCCAAACCAAATATGAGCTTATTTTCATCGTCCTTATCTCTTTTAACCTTGAGATTACTTCCTCCGAATGAAAATTTATTGTACTATCTGGCACCAAAATCTTTAGCTGTCTCACCAGCAATAGACAGTTTCCAACCTTTTTTCTTACGACTTCTTCTAAATCCTGCAACTGTCTAAGGTTCACTGCATCGGCAGGTTTGCTACCAGCTGCTACGCCTATAATTTGTCGCGTTATGTTCTTACTAAGAATACCAATATTCACTTCACCTTTCGTACTTTTCTATTGAGATTCGGTGTTTTTAGCCGGTCCTTGCAGAAGAGACATATACCCAAAAACGCCAGCAGCCCTACCAGGCACAGAGTTGTTCCCGATAGCAACACCCCATCAACCGTCACGTTAGAATAGGAACCTATAAAATAGCTTCTTGAGAAAATGCATATGCACCCAAGAGCAATCGAACCATACCCTAGGGCTTTAGAAACGGCTCCTACAGCTATTGAATAATCACTCTTCGCAGTTGTATAATTATTATCTCCATATTTGCTCTTCTTATTATATTCACCACCTATTGCGACACTGCTTTTCCCCAAAGCGTGAGCCATATTGCCTACAGTAACGCTCCATTCTTTTTCCCCTTGCGTTCCACTACCTAAAGCAATACTTGTGTTTGGAGTACGTTGCATACCTGTAAATCGTTGCATTCTTGTAATGAAATCATGTCGCAAGGTGTCAGATCCATCGATAATCCTTGCATCTTCGTTGTTTTCAGAACTCATTGTAATTGTAGAGTTATTGTTCATAACCAATTGCGAATCGGTAAGAAATCTCTCACTAAAACCATCCTTACTCTTAATAGAAAGCGTATTGACGAGAAAATTGATATAGCCACTATAATCTGTAGAATCATCCACTATTGGTGCCATTGCTGCTGTATTAAGTGCTGTTAAATAACTTGCTTTTAATAAATCAAAACCTTTTGAGAGAGCCCCAATGCTGTTAGAGTTAGCATACACAGAAAGGAGCATTTTTCCTTGAGAATAGCTCTTTGTTGCTTTTTCCATGGCTTGAAGCAGCTGTTCTATTATATCAATTTTTCGCCAAAACAGGAATAGCATTCGATAAAAAAACAACTATCACAACTCCCAATGAAAACGTTGCTACAAACAACCGATAAAATAAACGCTGAAAACTTGAGCTATTTCCCTTGAATATGATCAATAATTTTTTCATAACAAACCCTTAACAAAAAACCATGTCTAAAACATAAAAAGACATATTTTGAATTGTAAGAATTTGCACTATTTGCTTTTCATACTCGTAATTAGATTAAAACAATTTGGAGAAATTAAACTTTTACTATGAAGCTACAAAAAAGGAAACTGATTAAAAAAACATAATATTTTGAATTATTCTATTCTTAAGATAATTTGTCATTTAAAAAACAAGACTTTCAATGAAAAGTTATAACGATATCAAAATAAAGCATACGTTTAAAACTATACGCAAATAAAAGCTAAAACTGTCTTCTTTTAATAAAGGGTATATTCGTATTTACATTGCTTGAAGCATTTTAATAAATCAAAATAATAGGATAGAGCAATAAGATTATTACCTAATTATCAAAGAAAAATAGCAATCAATTTTTTGAATCTTTACCACTAAGGTCTTTTATTCTCAACAAAATTTGTAATAAGCTTTTTATATTCGGATTTTATATAATTACGAGAGTTTTTACATTTAGAATAGCTTTAGAGAACTCTGGAAGAAGGTAAAAAATTTGCCCTTTTCTTAAATAAGAAAAAGGCAATTCAATTTTATGGATTTAATCGTTTATTAGTTGAGTATCACATTAACCCCTGCACTTATACCCCAGTGCCCTCCAGAAGTGGTAATTGACAAGTTGGAACCAATATCACCGTTCTCTGAAGTATAACCTGCACCAAAAGCAAAAGCAGATTGACTGCGCCACAAACCACTCCCAAATGCGATTGTTAATTTTCCAGGAATATCACTATAGCGTAAACCAGCTACCGCTAAACCAACAGCTGCTGCTTGTCTTGCCTCTTT
>NZ_JBHIMK010000009.1:0-38667 GCF_042194085.1 Bartonella sp. MU70NMGDW | reverse complement strand
CTGCCAATAGCAAGAACAAGCTTTATTTGAGGCATCGCTTGAAATATCTTTTCATGCCATATTTCTCGACATTCACGCCTTGGTGGTAAATCAGCTTTATTGTTGTCATAACCTGGAAAACAAAATCCCATAGGAACAATAGCAAAAAGGGATTTGTTATAAAATTCTTCTTTCGTTACCCCCAGCCAATCACGTAGCCTTTTGCCAGAGCGATCATTAAAAGGGATAGAAGTTTCATGGACACGCAATCCTGGTGCTTGTCCTGCAATTGCAATCGAAGCCGTATCGGATAAATAAACGACGGGATTTGGTTCGTGAGGAAGAGGAGGAAAATAATGTGGTTGTTGGATACAAACACGACAGGAATAGATTTTTTTTTCAAGTTTAATAATTTTATCACATCGTTTCATTGGTCAATGAAATTAAAAAATATTTTTCTTATTCTGTGCGAGGATTTGCTTTGCGCCATTCTCGCGGTCGTTGAAAACTTGATGCCCATATTCCTTTCTTTTTCCTTCTAGCTTCTTGTTCTTCTTTGGGATATTCATAATAACTTACAGCCCAACCATTATGTACAAGCGTCGCGTTGATATTGCTAACTTGTTTTGTTTTACATGTTGCAAGGATACGACGGTATTGGTCTGTTTTATGCCAGAGACATGTAACAGTTTGATTTTCTATTAGTTTTTCTAAATATTTTTTTGCCTCAAGCCCACAAGGGTAGCGTTTCTCCTTTTTTCCACAAAATTGGTGGAGTTCAGGAGCATCAATTCCAGCAAGTCGAATCCTAATTGAAGAAATCATGATAGAATCACCATCAATGATTAGTGCATTTCCTTTAACAGAGTTTTGAGAAAAAAATTTTTCTTTTTGAGGCAACTGCTGGTTCTGCTTAAAATAAATTGACATAACGATAAGAAAGCTAGCAGCGACAAAAATACTGAAACCGGTAATTTTTTTAAAACTTCTTAGATTAAAATGAGAATTTTTTTTCATGAAACCAAGAAACTGCTAACATTATTATAACGCACTCTATTTTAGTATTGCTTATAATTCGTCCAAAATTCCATTTATATGACGAAACAATGTCTCGTTTTAATGAAAAAATCTCGTTAGATAGCACAATAATCAATACTCATGTAGAATATATGTAAGCAACTTAAATAATAAATCAACTTATCCAAATTCGTACAAAACATACAAATTTTAAAGTAAACTTTTTAAACTTAAGGGAACAAAAAACACCCCTCAAAAAATAACGTTGAAGAGCAATATCCCCACATTCCTTTTGGAGTATAAAATCTATCAATTCAATGATAAGTCTATTTATTTAATTTTTGTTTCTTTAAATTCAACGTGCTTTTTTACAACTGGATCATATTTACGCTTGCTCATTTTATCTGTCATTGTACGGCTGTTTTTCTTTGTTACATAGAAAAAACCGGTATCTGCAGTTGATAAAAGCTTGATCTTAATGGTTGCTGCTTTAGCCATAATGTAAGAACCCTATTTATACTGAAAAAATATTATCTTGCTATCAAAACCTATTTTTGATGTCATCAGATTTTCCAGCAACACTACGGATGTTCTCAAAAAAGTCAAGAGCTGATTAATTTTCTTATAAGTTGGACAAACACCAAAGTGACATATAAACTAAAAAAAACAGCTATAGCTATTGAAAAACCGAAAGGATTAAAGATATCCATGGATTTTCCGATAACGGTCGGCCCGATAAGCATACCAATTCCATAGCAAAAAATAAAAGCAGAATTAGCAGCAGCAAGTTCTTGTCCCTTGAGACGTGCCCCTAGATGTGCAAGACCGATTGTATAAAGGCTCGCTGATACACCACCAAGAAGGAACAGATCAAGCATTAGAATCCATGGATATTGAATGATCCATGGTACCATGAAAGTTCCCACAAAACCTAAGATAGCGCAACTTATCAGCGGATAGCGTCGATCTTTGGCATAATCGCTTATAATGCTAATAGGAATTAAGAGGAAAACATTTCCGAGCGCAAGGGCTGCCATAAAGTGTGCTGCTTCATTCTCATTATAACCAATGGATAAACTAAAGGGTGTAATAAGAGTTAATGCGCCCATTTGAATAGCACCGTAAACAAGTACTGCCATCATAGCGCTTGGAACGTGAAAAAGATAACGAAAAAATGGTGTATATTGGCTTTTTTGAAATTCTGGACTTAATTTCCAAGCGGCAAGAATTGGGATAGCAGCTAATATAATAAGACTATAACCAACAGCAAAAGGAATAAATCCTTGTGTTCCCACTTTTGCTAATAGCGTTGGACCTATCGCAAACCCTAATCCTAGGACAATAGCATAAATGGAAAGAACCAAACCACGTCTTTTAGGGGGAGCATAACTGTTGATCCAAAACTCTGACAGGATAAACATAACCGTCATAGTAAAATGTAATATAAACCTTAAAATGAACCAAACCCATATGGATTCGAAAAAATAGAATCCTAAAAAACTTAACGATCCTATGGCCATCATAAATAATATCGTTTTAGAAATGCTTAAGCATAGGGCGATTCGAGAAGTAAAAATAGCTGCAACAATTGTGGCAAATCCACCAACAGTTCCACTATAGCCGATCATACTATTGGAAATACCTTTCTCTGCCATAAGAAGAGAGACAAGTTGTGTTCCTATTCCCAATGCTGTTCCAACGGTGCCAATAGTTACAATAGCTGCAATAATTGCACGCAAAGAATTGTTTTGAGAGTTAAAAGCTTTTTTTTTCATGAGAATGGCTTAAGGTACTTTTGTTTATTTAAACAATAAAAAGATGAGCTGAAATGAAAGGGAGCCAAAACTATTCTTTGCAGTTTTTCTCATTCCTTGAGTATAAAAAACTGCAAGATTTCTATATGGTTATTATAGAGATAGCAATAAAATTTATCCTCTTGTATATTAAAGAAAGAAGATTGTACACATAAAATAATAAAAATATTATATAATATAAGTCATTTCTTAATTTGAAGTTATTCATTCTTTTATTATTCATATTCTATTTAATGGAGGATAAGAAGCTTAATTTTTTCTCCCATAAAAAGTATGCTTTTGTTTTTTAAATTTGTTTTTATGGTAAGATGTCGGTGAAAATTTTATTGGACGAGGTTTTGTTAAGAGTTCAAAGCATAAAGCGCCAGCAAAAGGTTGTACCATTATAAGTTTTACTTCTACAACATCACTGAGCTGATAGCCTTTATGGCTACGCTGTCCTACAAGAACATGATGGGCTTCATCAAAATGATAATAATCATTTTTAAGTGTAGAAATATGGACAAAACCATCTGTGTTGAGTTTATCAAGTGAGATAAAAAGACCTGCTTTTGTAACTCCGGAAATGCGACCTGTAAAAATACGGCCGATTTTATTCGTTAAATAGTGAGCAACAAGCCGATCAATAGTTTCCCTTTCAGCCATCATTGCACGGCGTTCATATAAAGAAATTTGCGTAGCAATTTCTGCGAGATTTTGTTCTTGTGTATCTGTTAACTGATCATTTCCTAATTTCAGCGTTTTAATGAGTGCTCGATGAATAATAAGATCAGCATAACGGCGGATAGGGGATGTAAAATGTGTATAATTATGTAGGTTTAAACCAAAGTGGCCGATATTTTTGGGATTATACTCAGCTTGAGATTGTGAGCGCAGAATAACTTGGTTGATCAATTCTTTTTGTGGTGTATTCGTCATTTTTGCCAGAATGCTATTAAGGCGCGCTGAGGTAAGTTCGCTTCCGCGGGAGAGTGGTATCCCCAAACTTTGAAGAAAGCTCCGAAGTATTTCTTGCTTAGCAAGAGAAGGTTTTTCATGAATACGATAAATGAGGGGCTGGTGATGTTGTTTTAATGTTTCAGAAGCTGCAATATTGGCTTGTATCATAAACTCTTCAATTAAACGATGCGCTTCTAATTGTGTTTCACTCACAACATCTTTTATGCATCCATTTTGATCAAGAATAATCTTTTTTTCTGCAATTTCTAATTCTAGTGGTTGGCGACGATTTCGCGCAGCTTTAAGGCATGTATAGGCTTCCCATAAGGGTTGCAAAATGCTCTCAAAAAGAGCGGCTGTTTTTTCATTTATATTACCTTCAATTGCCAATTGTACTTCTTGATAAGAAAGCTTGGCTCTTACACGAATCATAGTACGATGAAAACTATGTTTTCGTTTATTACCATTTGCATCAAAAATCATACGAACGGCTAAAGCTGGTCTTTCTTTTCCTTCACGCAGAGAACATAAATCATGAGAAAGGCGCTCAGGTAACATTGGCACAACGGTATCGGGAAAATAAACAGAATTTCCGCGTTTCAAAGCTTCTTTATCTAATGCGCTTCCTGTTTTGATATAGTAAGAAACATCTGCAATGGCCACAATAATAATCCAACCATCATTATTTGCTGGGTCCTTATCCTTGGTTGCATAAACTGCATCATCATGGTCTTTTGCATCTGGTGGATCAATTGTAATAAATGGTAACTGTCGCCAATCTTCACGATTATCCATATTGGCAGCTTTGATATGTTTGACTTGCTCAAGAACACTTTCAGGAAAAATATAAGGAATTCCTTTCGAAAGAAGTGCTATCATTGAGAGTGTTTTTTCACTCTTAATATGCCCTAAAACATTTTTTATTTTTGCGCTCTTTAATCCGTAACCAGTATTTTTTTTAATTTCGACTTCAACGAGATCACCGACTACAATCTTCATTTCTGGAGACATTTCAACAATGAGTTCATTGGTTTTGCGGTCTATAGGATCAAGGCGCCATTGATTATTTTCAAATTTTCTTACAACAGCAAATGCGCTTTTGGGAGATATATCAATTTTACGAATAATTCGTCCCGTATAAGGGGGGCTTGAGCTTTCAGAATTTTTATTTCGAAAAACTTTTACAAGAATATGATCTCCAACACCAATGCTACTTCCTTTTATGTGATGAAAAGAGTGTATTTCAATATTGGGCTTTGGAGAATCTTCCCATTCAAGAGGTTGTGCAATAAAACTCCCATCTTTATCACGTCCGCTAATTTTTACTAAAGTAACAGGGGGTAATTTTCCTTTGTTTATTGCTCTTTTGTGTTGTTTAGATATAAGATTTTGATCCTTCAACTCACGTAATATATCTCTAAGCCAAATACGAGAATCGCCTTTTAAGTTAAAAGCTTTGGCGATTTCTCGTTTACTTGAGTGGTTAGGATTCTCATTTATAAAGGAAAGGATTTCTTCCTTATTGGGAAAATTTTTCCCCTTGAATGTAGAGAGATAATTTATGTTTTTTTTACCTTTAGCCAAAATTTATGTCTCTTTTATTTTTGCTTTTGTTTTAGAAGAAGCTCTTTTTGAAGTTGTTTTTTTACTCGATGCTTTAGCCGATATAAGTTCTAATGCCTCTGCCAGTGTTACACTAATGGGATCTTTATCTTTTGGCAATGTTGCATTAATTTTACCCCAATTGACATAAGGACCATAACGCCCGTTGCGCACGGTAATAGTTCCTCCTTCGGGATGCTCTCCTAATGTTGCCAATGCTGCAGATGTTGTTCTGCTTTGCTTGGTTTTGTTTTCTTGTTGTTCTGCCAATACTGTAACAGCGCGATTGATACCAATATCAAAAACTTCATCTGCATGAAGAAGGCGTGCAGATTTTCCGTTATGGCTAAGATAGGGACCATATCGTCCAATCGTAGCTGTGATTGTTTTTCCAGTTTCAGGATGAATGCCAATTTCACGGGGAAGGGATAGTAAAGCCAAGGCTTTATCAAGGGTTACATTTTCTGCCTGCCATTCTTTTGGTAGTCCTGCACGCTTAACTTCTTTGCTTTCACCAAGTTGAATATAGGGACCAAACCGGCCATTGCGAAGAGAGATATCTTTTCCTGTTTCAGGGTCAATACCAAGTATAACAGGTTCATCATTGCGTACAGTTTCATTCTCTTCTCCAGTATCTGTACCAAGTTGGCGTGTATACTTACATTCGGGATAATTGGAACAGCCAACAAAAGCACCATAACGACCGAGTTTTAATGATAATTGACCATTTTTACAAAGAGGACAGGAACGCACATCACTTCCATCTTCGCGTTCAGGAAAGGCGAGAGGTGCTAATGTTACATTTAAAACATCAAGAACATTGGTTATACGGAGTTCTTGGATATTGCTAATAGATGCATTAAATCCATCCCAAAAATCTCGCAATACGTCTTTCCAAGAAAGTTTCCCATCAGAGATAAGATCCAGCTTTTCTTCAAGATCTGCTGTGAAACCATATTCTACATAGCGATTAAAAAAATTTTCAAGAAAGGCTGTAACAATTCGTCCCTTAGCATCGGGAATAAGCTTTCGTTTATCAATTACAATATATCCACGGTCACACAATGTCGCCAATGTGGAGGCATAAGTTGAAGGACGACCAATTCCTAACTCCTCAAGCTTTTTAATTAATGAAGCTTCAGAATAACGAGAAGGGGGCTCTGTCGTATGCTGTACAGATTCAACTTTTTCTTTTGTAAGTGCTTCACCAGTGTTTATTTGTGGTAAACGTGTTGTTTCATTTTCTTCATTATTTTCTTCGTCTCGTTGATCGGTGTAGACGGAAATAAAGCCATCAAAGCGAATAACAGATCCTGTTGCTCTTAGATTTGCACGGTTTTCTCCTTGTTGTGCTTCAATTTCAACAGTTGTGCGTTCAATTTCAGCAGAACGCATTTGGCTGGCAATAGCACGCTTCCATATCAGCTCATAGAGCTTTGCTTGATCGCTATCGAGAAAATTACGGACTTGACTAGGATTGCGTTGAAAATCTGTTGGACGGATCGCTTCGTGTGCTTCCTGTGCATTTTTTGCCTTTGTTGAATAAAAACGTGGTTTTTCAGGAATATAGTCTTTACCGAAAGTTTCATGAATAACTTTTCGTGCTGAATCAATAGCCTCTGGTGCTATTTGCACACCATCGGTACGCATATAAGTGATAAGCCCAGCCGTTTCACCATTAATTTCAATGCCTTCATAAAGCTTTTGGGCAATTTGCATAGTGCGAGAAGCTGAAAATCCTAATTTTGAAGAAGCTGCTTGTTGTAGTGTGGAGGTTGTAAATGGAGGAAGAGGATTTCTCTTTGTAGGTTTTGCTTCAACACTGAGTGTATGATATTGGGCTTTCTCCAACATAAAGCGAATTTGATCTGCTTGTTCTTGAGATTGAATATCAAGCTTGCCTATTTTTCGTTGATTAAACATTGTCAATCTTGCTTGGAAACTATCATTTCGGATGGTTTTTAATTGTGTTGTAACGGACCAATAATCTTCTTTGATAAAATGTTCTATTTCTGCTTCACGATCACAAATAATACGCAAAGCAACTGATTGAACGCGTCCTGCTGAACGTGCACCAGGGAGTTTCCGCCATAAAACAGGTGAAAGTGTAAAACCAACGAGATAATCAAGTGCGCGACGTGCAAGATAAGCATCTACAAGTGATGTATCAATATCACGTGGATTGTTCATAGCATCAAGCACAGACTTTTTGGTGATGGCATTGAAGACAACTCTTTTAATAGGTTTATCTTTTAAAACTTTTTTTTGACGAAGAACATCCAGAATATGCCATGAAATAGCTTCCCCTTCACGATCAGGGTCTGTTGCTAATATAAGGCTATCGGCTTCTTTAACGGCTTTTGCTATTTCATTTAAACGTTTAGCGGCAGCAGAATCTATATCCCATTTCATAGAAAAATCTTGATCTGGTAAAACAGAACCATCTTTTGCAGGCAAATCACGAACATGTCCAAATGATGCAACAACTTTGTATTGAGACCCAAGATATTTATTTATTGTTTTTGCTTTTGCTGGAGATTCAACGATAACGATATTCATAATTTTACCCAAATATTGAAATAAAAAACTTTTTTATAAACGCCTTTTACGCGAATAGCTAATGACAATTGCTTAAGAGCACATAAAAAAATATTAGCCATATAAAAAACATGAATATTGTACAACTTATGATTGTTATTATTAGAATACACCCTATATAGAATTACACGATTTACTTTCCACTGTTATTACAGGAACATACGGCGAAATACTAAGATAGCGTCTATTGAGAGGTAGGAGGGGGAAGTGCTCAAGGATAGAGGATTATGTTTATAAATCATTTAAAAGTTATCCAATATATTACAGACATGTCTAAGCAAATGAATCAGATGGCGCGTCAGGCGCATAGTCCGCTTTTAGCATTGCTTTTGGATATGGTTGCCAAAGAAGGGCAAAGCATTATTAATAGTGCTGAGGCTCTTGGGGAAGATCAAGATTCGACAATGACACACAACCACCAGAGTGTCGAATAAGCTTTCCAGCAAGGTCGAGTTCTACCAACAAGAGGTAGAGAGTTGGAAGTGGAACACCTGTGTGGGTACTGAGTGTGTCTAAATCGATTGGCGTTGTTGAAAGAGCGGAGAGAACTGCTGCACGTGCTGCATCATCACCTGCTAAAGAGGGGCTGCTGTTTTTTTCATCTTCTAAATTGAAATTCTCCTTTTCAAGTTGTAAAGAGGATGGTTCCTCAAAAAAATTGAGTTGCGAATTTGGAAGCGGTGAAATTAATGGCGTAAGTGTTTCTATGATGTCAGAAGGATGTGTGGTGAGTAGAGCACCGTCCTTGATAAGATTGTTTGTACCAACAGATCTTGGATCAAGTGGTGAACCGGGAATGGCAAAAATTAACCGTCCCATTTCAGCTGCTTGACGTGCGGTAATTAAGGACCCTGAGCGCAGGGCTGCCTCTACAACCAAGAGACCAAGTGATAGAGCTGCAATAATACGGTTTCTTCTTGGAAAATCGATAGCACGCGGCTTCCAAGAAATGGGCATTTCGCTGATGATGGCTCCACCGTTGGCGATAATATCTTCATGCAACTTTTTATTTTCAGGAGGATAGATATGATCAATTCCCCCAGCCATGACTGCAACAGTTCCTGTTTTTAAACTTGCTTGATGCGCAACGCTATCAATTCCACGAGCGAGCCCAGAAATTGTTATAAAGTCTGCTTCTCCGAGAAAACGCGCAAATTGAGCCGTAAGCTTTTTTCCCGCAGCTGAAGCATTTCGAGAACCTATAATTCCAATAGAAGTTTTTTGAAAAATTGAAACATTACCTTTAATAGCAATAAGCGGCGGAGGGGCTTCTGTAACCTTAAGAAAAGCTGGATAATCTGGTTCTCCCATACCGATAAACCGAACACCTAATCTTTTAGCTTTTTGTATTTCTTTTTCTGCATCTTCTAAGCTTGCTATTTTAATAGATACAGAACCACCACCTTTTCTGCTAAGCTCTGGCAACGCTGCCAGAGCAGATTCTGCTGTTTTATAATGATCAATGAGATTGCGAAAACTAACAGCTCCAATATTTTCACTGCGCAACAACCGTAACCAATTTAGACGTTGACGATCAGTGAGCAGGATTCCTTTATTTATCCCCGTTTTGAGTCCCAATCTTACTTTCTTCCCCAATTAATAATCTACCGATATTTGCGTAATGCTTTATATACACAAATATGCTCATCACAATCAGCATAAAATAGAAATAAGGATCGGAAAAGTAAAAAACAAATATCGCAGTTATAACAACAGAAATGAGTGCGGATAATGAAGAATAGCGTGTGAGGAGAAAAATCGTTATCCATACAATAATAAAAATAATTGCTGCAGGCCAATAGATTCCTAAGCAGACCCCTAGATAGGTAGCAACACCTTTGCCACCTTTAAATTTAAGCCATATGGGGAAAAGATGTCCTAAGAAAACAAAAAAACCTGCTAGAGAAACAAGGATACTATTGTCTAGCGGATCACTAAAAAACTTTATAACGAAAACAACGATAGTTCCTTTCAACATATCACAAAGAAGTGTTAGAGTAGCAAGTTTTTTATTTCCTGTTCGTAAAACATTTGTAGCTCCAATATTGCCGGAACCAATTGTTCTCACATCGCCAAGTTTGGCTAATCTCGTTAAAAGAAGACCAAATGGAATCGAGCCAATGAGATAAGATATGAGGAAAATAAACCATGGAGTGGACTGAAAAAATATTTCTGCTTCATTCATTAAGAATCTCATTAAGTTTGTTGATCAAATTTAAAAACGGTTTTCCCTTTCACAAAGGTCTGGAGCACGCGTCCTTGAAAACGTGCATTCTCAAAAGGGGTATTTTTTGAACGTGAATAGAGATTCTCTTTCGAAACAACCCATGGTTCTTCAAGATCAACCACAATAAGGTCTGCATGAGCACCTTTCCTCAGTGTTCCTGCATTGAGTCCAAAGAGCTTTGCAGGCGCCGTTGACAAAAGTTCAGTTATCCGTAAAAGAGATAGGCTCTCATCATGGTAAAGGCGTAAGGCTGCACTCAATAAAGTCTCCATACCAATAGCGCCAACCGCCGCGTCATTAAATGGTAAATGTTTTGTATCGTTACTCTGAGGATCATGAGAAGAGACAATAACATCTATAGTCCCATCCTTTATTGCTTCAATCATTGCTATACGGTCTTCTTCTGTACGCAATGGGGGCATTAAGCGAAAAGAGGTGCGATATTCACCAATGTCATTTTCATTGAAAGATAAATGATTAATAGATATACCCGCTGAAATTTTCTCACTGCGTTTTTTACCTAAACGAAGTGCATCAGCAGAGAGTGCTGTTGATATTTGAGCGGCATGATAGCGTGTTTGCGTTAATACTGCTAATCGCAGATCCCTTTCAAGTGGGATAACTTCTGCTTCGCGGGGGATGCCAGAAAGACCAAGCCAACTGGCGAGCAGTCCTTCATTCATCACACCTTGTCCTGTAAGATCTTTATCTTGCGTTTCATGCATCAATGGAACATCAAAATCACGCGCATAAGTCATTGCACGTCGCATAACAGATGAACTTTGAAGCGTTTTTTTTCCTTCACAAAAGGCAACAGCTCCTGCAGCTTTTAGTAAGCCGAATTCCGCTATTTGCTGTCCGTTGAAACCTTGTGTGATCGCAGCAACGGGATAAATATTGACCGATGACTTTTCTTGTACTGTATGCCTAATAAATTCAACAAGTGCCACATTATCAATGATTGGACGCGTATCTGGCATCATGAGGAAAGAAGTAATACCACCTGCGGCGGCGGATTGACTTGTTGATGCGATTGTTTCACAGTGTTCATTTCCTAATTCTCCAACAAAAACGCGCGCATCAACAAGGCCAGGGAGAATTGCTTTGTTTTGTGCGTTAACAATTTCTGCTTCTTCTGGGAAACCCTGATTCAGAGCTTCTTTTCCAGCAGCTATAATCCGTCCATTTTCAACAATAACTGTACCAATTTCATCGATTGCGCGCGAAGGATCAATAATACGAGCATTTTGAAAAACAATTGGTTTTATCATTTTTTTTCTCCACTGATCTTTGCGCGTGAATCTAATAAAGCCTCCATGACCGCCATACGCACTGCAATTCCCATTTCTACTTGTGTATGAATCATACTTTGTGGTCCATCTGCTATGTCAGATGCAATCTCTACACCACGGTTTATTGGTCCAGGATGCAGAATAATGGAATCATTTTTGGCATAGGCTAAATTTTCTTTATGTAAGCCAAAATAATGGAAATATTCATGCGTAGAGGGAATAAAAGAACCTGTCATCCGTTCATGCTGTAAGCGCAACATCATGATAACGTCAGCATTTTTAAGACCTTCTTTCATCGTGTTAAAAACCTCAACACTCATATGAGCGATTTCTGCGGGCAAGAGTGTTGAGGGAGCAACAACACGAACACGAGCACCCAAAGCATTGAGACTCAGGATATTGGAACGGGCAACACGTGAGTGTAAGATATCTCCACAAATCGCAACAGTTAATCCTTCAATACGACCTTTTGCTCTTTTAATGGTTAGAGCGTCTAATAAAGCCTGTGTTGGATGTTCATGAGCACCATCACCTGCATTAATGACACAACAATCAACTTTTTGCGCTAATAAAGCTGCCGCTCCTGCACTGTTATGGCGAAAAACCAGTATATCCGGCTTCATCGCATTGAGAGTTGTAGCTGTATCAAGTAATGTTTCTCCTTTTTTTACAGATGAGTTGCCGATCGCAAGACTCATCACGTGTGCACCTAGCCTTTTACCCGCTAATTCAAAAGAAGATTGTGTTCGCGTAGAGGCTTCAAAAAAGAGATTAATTTGAGTCCGTTCATGCAAAGTAGATTTTATTTTATCAATTTTGTTAGAAAGGATAACATTTGCTTCTGCACGATCAAGCAATGTATTAAGATCTTGTACACTTAGATCTTTAATAGCTAAAAGATGTTGATGAGGGAAAAGTGGAAAAAAATTATCTTGAATCATAGCATTCTTCTTTATCTCTCTCTAAACAGGTTAAACAAGCATTTGTTTGAATATGATAAATGTTTCTTAACTCTAAAAAGACAAATAGTCTATGATATGAATGGTTTGAATGTAGGAATATACCTATGAGTGCTGTATCTGCGCAAAATAATCGTCGAAAAAATACATTTCTTAGCGATACGCTTATGTTTCGTATTGCCTCTACTTTGCCTAAGTTTTTGTTAGCAAGCTTTGAAGAAATAGGAGATTTTGCAGCGAGTCGAGAAGCATGGAAACTCTCTTGCTTGGCGAATCATTATAAGCCTTTATTGTGTTATAACGATGAATGGGGGCAACCAACGGAAAAATTAGAGATCCATTCTTCCTATCAAGCTCTTCAGCAATATTCTAGACAAGCAGGTTTGGTTACCTCGCTTTGGGAAAATACGAGCTCAGAAAATGGAGTACGCTATCAAGCGCGTGCGATTCGTTTAGCTTTATCTGCCGGTTTAGAAACAGGGCATTTGAATGAAGTTATCATAACGAGTGCAGCTATTGCTGTTTTAATTAGTGATATAGAGCTCTTCAAAAAATGGCAAAATGTACTTTTATCACGCCAATATGATTCCTCATCAAAGCCTATTCATCATAAAAAGGCTGCTTCTCTAACTTGTGCATTTGATGATATTGAAAAATACGCTTTTAATTTTCCAAGTGTTAAGAAGATTTCTTTCGATGAAAGTATGGAACGTGATCTATATCGTTTAAATGTTGTAAAAACCAATGTTATTAATCCTACCGCTGATGGATATCTTGTTAGTGCAGATTTAAATGGCCATTTAAGTTGTTTTTTTATTCCACGCATACAAGAAAATGGCGCATTAAATGGATTTATATCGATTCGTCATTTAATTCAGCGTTCTGGAGAACTTTTAACACCAGAGGGCGTTGTTGATTTCCAAGGCAGTTATGGTTGGCTTTTGGGAAATGCTGGAGAAGGGCTTAAAGTTATTAAAGATATCGAGACGATGATGCGTTTCGATCAATCGGTCATATCGGCAGGTGTTTTGCGAGCGGCTCTTCAATTTGGCATAGATTTTTTCCGGAAAAAAATGCCCAATCAACCTTTACCACCACTGACAGAACGTATTTTTGCAGATATTGCATTAGATATAGCTGCTTCACAGGCATTGGTTTTGCGTTTAGCGAGAGCATTTGACAATGCAGCAAATGACCGTTCTGAAGCAGCTTTTGCCCGCATTATGACACCTATTATTGCTTATCACGTAAGTCAATTGGTTGTGCCTATTATTGGCGAAATTATTGCACAACTTGGTATTGAAAGTTTTATAGAGAATAACCCATTATCACAAATGTTGCATAATGGGCCTGCACGAATTGTGAGAAATAGTTCTGCTAATCAATTGGTAAAGGATGCCATTCTTATTGCTGAAAAAGCACCGGGATTGTTTCAGAAATTGTTAGAAAAAATTGCTCTTGATATTGGACCAGCGGGACCACGAGCAATTGAAATTATTAAGTCAGCAGGTGATATGGCATCAGCAAATGAAGGTGCAGGAAGGTTTTTTGTCGAACAGGTAGCCTATGCAGCTGCAGCTGCAGCATTACGTTCTACAGACATAGAACATGTTGCAAATGCTTATATGGAAAGCCGTCTTGGGGGACAGTGGAGATCTTCCTACGGGATGCTCATTGCACGATATAATGCAGGGCATTTGCTCAATGTCCTCTATCCTTCCATATGATGAAAGTTTTGAATTCTATTAAGAGCACCTTGCAATATAAAAGCAGCGGCTGCCGAATCAATTCGGTTTGCTCTTTTAGCGCGCGATACATTCATTTCTAGAAGAGAACGTTCTGCTGCAATTGTTGACAAACGTTCGTCCCAAAAAACAAATGGAATTTTTGTATAAGCTTTCATATTGCTCACGAAAGCTCTGGTTGCTTGAACACGAGAACCGCTGCTTCCATTCATGTTA
The DNA here is from genome assembly GCF_042194085.1 of Bartonella sp. MU70NMGDW. Taxonomy (NCBI): domain Bacteria; kingdom Pseudomonadati; phylum Pseudomonadota; class Alphaproteobacteria; order Hyphomicrobiales; family Bartonellaceae; genus Bartonella; species Bartonella sp. MU70NMGDW. The sequence continues at coordinate 24,279 of NZ_JBHIMK010000009.1, read as the reverse complement.
AGGGGTAAGCCAATGATAATAACGCCTACATTTTCACGGTCAAAAGTTTTAATAAGTGTGTAAGCATCTTCTGTAAATTTTTTTCGTTGTAGTACAGGACGCGGATTTGAGACAGTCAGCCCCATATCAGAAATGGCAATTCCGATAGTTTTTGTCCCTAAATCTAAGCCTGCTATTGTTTGTCCAGGCAAAAGATGTGTCATAACTTCGTTTATATTAATAACGGTCATAAGGGTATAATGCGTTTTTTAATGTTTCATATCTAATAGTTATTTCTTCATTCATGTTATCTAATATTCTTGCGCTTGCAAGCTCAGCCTTGTATAGCCAGAATAAAGATTAATAAAAACAGAAAGGCGTAAGTAGTATGTCTGTTGATCAAGAGACCGTCAAGCGGGTCGCACATTTAGCGCGGATTGCTATCCACGATGATGAGATAGAACCTGTGACAAAAAAATTCAATGCTATTTTAGGTTTTGTAGAGCAATTGAATGAAGTTGATGTCAGTGGAGTTGAGCCATTAACATCTGTGATGCCGATGACTCTACGAATGCGTGAAGATAGTGTTACAGATGGCGATAAAGCAGCAGATATTGTAGCCAATGCCCCTGTTACAGAAGAAAATTTTTTTCTTGTCTCAAAAATTGTTGAGTAACTTTTTATATTTTTGAAATTTGAGAACCAATATGACTGATTTAACAACCCTCACAATTGCGCAAGCTCGTGATTCTCTAACAAAGAAAAATCTCAAAGCAACAGAATTAACGGAAGCTTATTTACAAGCAATAGAATCAGCTAATCCAATTTTGAATGCTTATGTAACAATAACAGCAGAACAGGCAATGAAAATGGCTGCTGAATCAGATAGTCGCTTAGCGAGAGGGCAGGGAGGGCTTTTAGAAGGAATTCCTTTGGGGATTAAAGATCTTTTTGCAACCTATGGTGTTCATACTCAAGCCTGTTCACATATCCTTGATGGTTTTAAACCGCATTATGAATCAACTGTCACGGCTAATTTATGGCAAGACGGCGCTGTAATGTTAGGAAAACTTAATATGGATGAGTTTGCTATGGGCTCATCCAACGAAACATCATATTATGGTCCCGTTATTAATCCCTGGAGAAAAAAAGGCTCGAATGAAAAACTCGTACCCGGTGGTTCTTCAGGAGGATCTGCTGCTGCTGTTGCTGCACAAATTTGCGCTGGTGCAACTGCAACCGATACAGGTGGCTCAATACGTCAACCAGCAGCTTTTACTGGAACTGTAGGAATAAAGCCAACTTATGGACGTTGTTCACGGTGGGGTGTTGTTGCATTTGCTTCATCTCTTGATCAAGCTGGACCTGTTGCCAGAGATGTTCGTGATTGTGCTATCTTACTAAGATCAATGGCCTCTTTTGATGAAAAAGATTCTACTTCCGTGAAATTACCAGTTCCTGATTATGAAAGTTATCTTGGTCAATCAATTAAAGGAATGAAAATTGGTATTCCAAAAGAATATCATATGGAGGGAATGTCTCCAGAAATTATTGAGCTTTGGCAAAAAGGCATAAGTTGGTTAAAGGAAGCAGGAACTGAGATTAAGAACATTTCTTTGCCCTATACAAAATATGCTCTACCTTCTTATTATATTATAGCTCCTGCAGAAGCCTCTTCTAATTTAGCACGTTATGATGGTGTGCGTTTTGGTCTACGCGTGCCTGGAAAAGACATCATTGAGATGTATGAAAACACGCGCTCTGTTGGTTTTGGTGATGAAGTCAAGCGACGTATTTTGGTTGGGACTTATGTTCTTTCATCTGGTTATTATGATGCCTGTTACTTAAGAGCTCAAAAAGTAAGAACACTCGTAAAACGAGATTTTGATCAATGTTTTGCTTCAGGCATTGATGCTATTCTGACACCAGCAACACTAACACCTGCCTTTGGTATAGCTGATGAAAAAATAAAAAATGATGCTGTAGCAATGTATCTTAATGATATTTTTACGGTACCAGTTAATATGGCTGGTTTACCAGGAATCTCTGTTCCTGCAGGTCTGTCATCAAATGGTTTGCCTCTAGGATTGCAATTGATTGGTAAACCTTTTGCTGAAGAAGTCATTTTTCAGATAGCACACATTATTGAAAAAGAAGCAGGGATATTCAGTGCAGAAAAATGGTGGATGTAATAATCGAACTTCACAAAGGAGCATTTCTCATTGAGGATGAGAAATGCTTTTTTAAAAGGTGGAGGGATGAGCTATATTTCCTCAATTCGTAGTCTTTATCCACCAAGATAGGCTTCTTTAACACGTGAATCGGAGAGCATAGTTTTACCTTCACCGTGAAATAAAATATGTCCTACCTCTAAAATATAAGCATAGTCAGCTATAGAAAGCGCAGCAAATGCATTTTGTTCAATAAGAAGAACAGTTTTTCCCATCTCATTAATTTTTCGAATAATTGAAAAAATTTCTCGAACGAGAAGCGGTGCCAACCCCAACGATGGTTCATCTAATATGACCATATCAGGATTGCTCATGAGTGCACGGCCCACAGCAACCATCTGTTGTTCACCACCTGACATTGTTCCTCCTAACTGTTTTGCTCTTTCACGTAGACGCGGGAAAAGATCAAATATCCATTCAATATCACGGGAAATTCCCTGCTTATCGTGACGAATATAAGCGCCTAGATGAAGATTCTCTAAAACAGTGAGATGGGGCATGATACGGCGTCCTTCAGGACTTAGAGCAATACCTAATCGCAAAATCTCTTCTGGTGATTTTTTAATAATGGATTTGCCATTATAGGTAATTTTTCCATAAACAGAGCGATTAAGTCCTGTAATAGAACGTACGATACTGCTTTTTCCTGCACCATTGGCTCCAATTAAAGTGACAATACTGCCCCGCTTTATGGACATAGAAAGATTTTGGACAGCTTTAATGGCGCCATAATGAACGTAAAGATTTTTTATTTTAAGAATATCCATAAACATCTCCGCCAAGATAAGCTTCAATAACTTTAGGGTTATTACGAATTTCATCTGGTGTACCATTGGCAATGCAACAGCCATATTCCATAACCAAAATATGTTGACAAAGCCCCATAACCACTTTCATATCGTGCTCAATAAGAAGAATTGTAAGATCAAAGTCTTTTTGCACTTTTGCTATGAATTTTCTAAGATCTTCACTTTCTTGTGGATTCATGCCAGCAACAGGTTCATCAAGAAGAAGCAATTTGGGCTTTGTGGCTAACGCGCGTGCAATTTCTAGACGTCGTTGCACACCATAAGGTAAAGCTGTTGCCGATTGATCAGCAAGGTGATCAAGTTGTAGCTGCTCAAGGAGTTCTAAGGAATTTTTATAAACTTCCTTCTTTTCTTTTATTGCCTTTGAAAAAAATAGAGCTGAAGAAAACCAAGGATATTTTTGTCGAACATGCGCTCCTACCATAACATTCTGCAAAACCGTTAACCCTGAGAAAAGACGAATATTTTGAAATGTTCTGGCAATATGGCGTCTACAGATAATATAAGGAGGCGCTCCAGAAATTTTTTGCTCATCAAAAAGAATGATGCCGCTTGTAGGAGCATAAAATCCAGAAATCATATTGAAAACTGTTGTTTTTCCAGCACCATTAGGACCAATTAATCCAGTAATACTTCCTCGTTTAATTGCCATATTAATATTATTTACAGCAACTAATCCGCCAAAACGCATTATAATATTATTGAGTGAAAGGATGGTGTCGTTCATAGCTTTCCCTCAGTATTAGAAAGCTTTTTGCGTGTCAAAAAGCTATAAATTCCATTCCATGAGAATTCTCGTTGTCCCATCAACCCTTTTCTCCAAAACAAGATAATTACCAGCAATAAAAGAGAAAAAACAACCATGCGAAGTCCTGGTGTTTCTGGAATATGTATAAAACCTAAGTCAAATGGACTTTCAATAATACGAAGCCATTCAAGCATAACTGTAATAATAATGCTGCCAATAATGCTTCCTGTAATTGAACCGAGACCACCAGCAACTACAATCATCAAAATATTAAAAGTTAGAAGAAAATTAAACATTTTGGGATCAATGGTTGAAATAAGAGCAGCCATTAATGCTCCACCTATACCTGCAAAAAACGCTCCAACAGTAAAAGAAAAACTACGGTAGAAAAAAGCGTTAATTCCCATAGTTTTCGCAGCAATTTCATCATCACGAATGGCACGTAATACGTTACCAGTATTGCTTTGCAGTAAAAGGACAATAAAGAGAACTGTAAATGCTAACCAACCATAGTTCCACCATAATGTTGCATTTTGAGGTATTCCCTTGATACCTAAAGAGCCATTTGTAAGCGATGTTGCGTTCGTAATGACAATGCGAATAATTTCTGCAAAACCCAATGTTGCAATTCCAAGATAATCACCACCAAGACGTAATATTGGTAAAGCAATCAATAAACCTACAACTGCAGCACATATACCACTTATAACAACAGCGACAAAAAAAGGTAATTGCAGATGATACAATGGTTCAGCGATAGGCTCCAGAATCCACATCATTTCTTTTTGTTCAGGGGAAAGAAGTAAAATTGCGCAAACATAAGCACCAATAGCCATAAATCCAGCATGTCCAAGAGAAAACATACCTGTGAAACCGTAAATCAAATTAAGCGAAATTGCCAATATCGCATTAATAGCAATCAGATTTATGACACGAAGCGTATAGTCATTAAAATGGCTATCAGCATAAAATAAAAAACCTATGAGAACTAAAACACTTATACAAGATAAAACAGTTGTCACTGACTTTGCCATTAGATCTTCTCCTGACTTTTTTTACCCATTAATCCTGTGGGCAATATCAATAAAATCAGAATCAATAAAATGAAAGCGAAGGCATCTCGATATCCAGATAGCGCGGGGAAAAATGCGATAATCATAATTTCAATAAATCCTAATAACAATCCTCCCAACATTGCTCCTGGTATCGAACCAATACCTCCGATAACAGCAGCGATAAATGCTTTGAGACCAGGAAGAACGCCCATATAAGGCTGAATTTGAGGATAACGTAAAGACCACATAATACCTGCTATAGCGGCAAGAGCTGAGCCTATTCCAAATGTAAATGCAATAACTTTATTGACAGACACACCCATCAAACGCGTCGTTTCAATATCATGGGAGATTGCACGCATAGCAAGACCCGGTTTTGTTTTATGGATAATCCATAACAGTAAAACAATAAGAATCAATGACACAACGGGAACGATCAGAGACATGGGAGCAATTCTAATGATACCATCTGCTCCTGATCCTAAATGCCATAAAAATGGTGTTACAAGAAAATCTGGTTGTTTTACACCTTTTGGAACACCACTAAAGAGTACAGTAGAAAGATTTTCAATAAAAAAAGAAACACCAATTGCACCGATAAGTGCCGAGATACGCGGAGCATGGCGTAGAGGTTTATAGGCAAGTTGATCAACAACAATACCCACTGCACTTGTAATAAAAATAGAAAAACAAAGAGCTAAAACCCAAATCGGGGTAAAAGCTTGTGGAGAAATTTTAAAATAATAAACAAAACCTAACGCAAGGATTAAAAAAACAGCAATCCAATAAATTGAAGGGCGCTTTTTAAACCCTATAAAGACCGAATAATAAATAAGAGCCGCGAGAAACAAAAGAAGGAGTGCTGCCCAAGCAGGCATAAAGCTAATTGTGGAAAAGAAAACAAAATATGCTCCTAGCATGAAGATATCACCGTGAGCAAAATTAATGAGTCTCAGTATACCGTAGACCATGGTGTAACCAATAGCGATAAGCCCATAAAGAGATCCCAATGCCAGTGCATTAAAAAAATACTGGATGAACATTTCAGTGCTCATCTCTCATCCTTCCACATTTGTTAATTTACATAGGATAACAAGAAATTTCTAAGTTTTTGGTTGAGAAAAAGATCCTCAACCAATTCTTGCATTTTAATAAGTAAAACTTTTTAATTAAAAAGCAGGTTTAACCTCTTCTAAATAAACACGTTTTCCATCCTGTATTTTAATGATACCAATAGGAATCTTAGGGTTATGATTTTCATCCATTGACATATCACCGAAGGGGGTTTGAAAATCTTTTAATTTGCTAAGAGCGATAGTAATTTTTTCACGATCAGCGCTACCAGCATTTTCAATAGCCTTCATGAACATCATATAACTCGTATATCCCAAAACAGAATTGATATTCGGCTCTTGGTCAGGATACTCTTTTTTCCATTCTGCTGTGAATTCTTGCGCAGCTACTGACATATTTGGCATATCCTCACTATAGGGAAGTGTCGTATGTAAGAAACCTTCTGAAGCTTTTCCTGCAATCGCAATGGTTTCTGGATTATCCATAGCATCTCCACCCATAATTTGAAACTTTGCTCCTAATTCTCGCGCTTGTTTCATAATGATAGCACCCTCAGAAAAGTAAGATGGAATGAATAAGATGTCAGGTTTTTGCGCGATAATTTGCGTAAGAACAGCTGAAAAATCCTGATCGCCGGAATTATAGTTTAAATTTGAGACAACTTCACCACCTAATTTTTTGAAAGCACGCATAAAGTAGCTTGCAAGACCAATGGCATAATCGTTTGAAATATCTTTGAGGATAGCTGCTTTTTTTGCGTGTAAAGTTTGACTTATATAAGTCGCGATTCCCACCCCTTGATAGGAATCAATAAAACAAGCGCGGAAATAATATTTTTTACCCTGTGTAACAAGAGGACTCGTTGAGGAAGTGGCAATGGTTGGAGTCTTTGCTTTTTCAGATATTTCACCACCTGCCAACGAAAGTGAGGAACCATAGCTACCAATGATTCCACTTACTTTTTCACTTGCTGTTAAACGCATAACAGCATTAGCCGCTTCTACTTTATCAGACTTATTATCAATAATAACAAGTTCCACTTTACGTCCTAAAATTTCTGGAATTTTTTTATGGGCTAATTCTATACCTCTAATTTCAAGCTGACCTCCAAATGCATTTTGACCACTTAATGGAAGATAAACACCAATTTTGATAGGTTCACTTGCATAAACATTTGCTGTAAATGCCATGAATGCTGTGATTGTCGTAAGGATTTTTTTCAATTGCATTGCGCATTTTCCTTAATTGAATTGTTGTTTTTTCACCTTATATTGAACTTCTTCATCATGCAAGTTACACATTTATGAAAATATCATTATGTAAAAAAACCTTTCATATAACCTCTTTTGTAGGGCACTCCTTGTAAGATATGTAAAGCTTACAATCAAATAGTTTTATAAATATTCATGTTGATATTCTCTGACATTAACATAGAAGATACGACAATATGGGGAAATCTTATCTTGGGGCTTGCGTGTTGATACAAGAGCAATGTTTACTTAAACCTAGAGAATCAATATCGTACAATTTATAAGCTACAGGATCACGTTATTATGACGAGTAAGGATGCATTAAAAGATTGTCCCCTATCTGAAGATAGTATAGGTGCTTGTGGGGAGATTATCGAAATCAGTGGTGTCATTAAGTGGTTTGATGGTAGTAAGGGATATGGATTTATTGTACCTGATTTACCTCATTTCCCCGATATATTATTGCATGTTACGGTAATGCGAAGAGATGGTTTTCAAACAGCTTTGGAGGGAGCTAAAGTTATTTGTGCTGTGGAAAAAACTGAAAGAGGGTTAAAGTGCGTTCAGGTGAAATCCATAGATTGTTCTTCAGCAATTCATCCATCAGAAGTTCCAGCCCGTACCCATGTTGTTGTTACTCCAGAAAGTGGACTAGAACGTGCAATTGTTAAATGGTTTAATCGTGACAAAGGATACGGTTTTCTTAGTCGTGGGCAAGGAACAGAAGATATTTTTATTCATATGGAAACGTTGCGCCGTTTTGGTTTAGCAGAGCTTCGTTCTGGCCAAGTTGTTCTTGTACGTTTTGGTAAAGGAGAAAAAGGTTTAATGACAGCAGAGATTTATCCGGATATAGGCATTCCTTTAGCGACACATTGAATTTCACGAATGAAAACAGTATGTTTTCTATGTTTTTAAAGGTGGTTATTCCGTAAATTGCTATAGGGTAGATTTTTAAAGAGAATATGACTCTAGTGAATCCATAAACCAAATGGAGAAAGTTGCGCATATTACGTTGAAAGAAAATAGAAAACAACAAGGAAGCAATCCTCTTATTTTTTTGACTTTTAAACTCTGGTACTTTTTATTTTAGAAACAAAATTTTAAATTTTTCTGTGGTGGAGACAAGAATGTTAAAGCCTTTTAAAAAGCGGTATATTGTTTTACTGGTAATGCTTTTTATGTTAGAAATGCGTGTTGTTGTAGCAAAAAAGCCCATAGAAATTCCTGTTCATCCGATTCCTTTAGAAATACATACAAAGCAAGGTACGGTTTTTTATAAGGTAGAGGTTGCTTTTACGCCGTCTCAAGCAGCAGCTGGTTTAATGTATCGGACTGATTTTCCACGCGATCGTGCAATGCTCTTTAAGCCGCTAAAAAGTTCTCAATCGGGAGATGAACAGAAAATTTTTATGTGGATGGCAAATACGCCTTTACCTTTAGATATGATTTTCTTAAACTCTGAGGGAATTATTGTATCGATTATTGAAAACACTTCTCCATTTTCGACAAATACCATTTCATCAGAAGTTCCTGCAGCTTTTGCACTTGAGATCAACGCTGGTGAAGTTTCTGAAAAAAAGATACAAAAAGGGCAACGTGTTATTCATCCTGTACTTTGTGGGAAGTGCAATAAAAAATGACCGCTGAAGATATTCGTTTTTTTGAATATAATGGTTTGCGATTTGCTTATCGAGAAGAAGGGCAGGGCGCACCTGTTTTGTTGATCCATGGTTTTGGATCTTCTGCACGAGTGAATTGGTATGCAACAGGTTGGTTTCGCATTCTCACTGAAGCAGGATATCGTGTTATTGCTCTTGATAATCGCGGTCACGGAGATTCAGTTAAAAGTTATGATCCTGTCTTTTATACACCTCAAGCTATGGCTGGTGACGCAATAAAGTTACTACAGCATTTAGAGATATCTAAAGCCCATGTTATGGGATATTCTATGGGGGCTCGTATTAGTGCTTTCATGGCTCTTTTGCATCCAACATATGTACACAGTGTTATTTTTGGTGGTTTAGGTATTGGTATGGTAACGGGAGCGGGAAATTGGGAGCCTGTTGCTGAGGCACTTTTAGCAGAAGATATTTCTACCATTACCAATACGCGCGGTTTAATGTTCCGTAAATTTGCAGATCAAACGAAAAGCGATAGGCGTGCTCTTGCTGCTTGTATCATTACATCAAAACAGGAGTTAACGGCGTCTGAAGTTTACAAAATTAAGCAACCTGCACTTGTTGCCGTTGGTTCATTAGATGAAATTGGCGGTGCTGCAGAGCCATTAGCAGCTTTATTGCCTTGTGGTGAAGCTTTATCAATTCCTGGTCGAGATCATATGCTTGCTGTAGGCGATAAAGTTTATAAAAAAGGTGTTATAGATTTTCTTTCTCGTTATCCTATAAGATAAGCATTCTTCATAGGTCTTAGCATTTATAAAAATACTCAGTATTTTTATCTCGTATAAATTGAAAAAAGCTTATTTAAAAATTTTTCTATTGTGACATAAGTTTTTATAAAAAATGGAAAGAAAAATAAACTCTTATTAGCTTATTTTTTATATTTTTTAGAGATGTAATTTTTCTAAGGCTAGATAATTATACTTTAAAATTTATTAAAAAGAATTATTTTTGAATGATGTAATAATATTTTTTGCTAAAAAATGTAGTTTTAAATAAAAAAAGTATTGTTATTTGTATTTTTTATAAAAGAAAAAAATTAGAAATTATTGATCAATTTTTCTTACGAATATGCATTCTAAACGCAGATGCTAAAATTGGAGATAAAGTAAAATTATTAAAAATATACAGTTTTTTGCCATTTTTTAATCTATACGGGTATATTTAATAATGATAGACCTTTTGTAAAATTTCTTTATGAATGTATAAAGAACGTTGTAGATATATGTAATATTAAGTAAATGCTTAGATTAAGATTTTTTACTGACTTTACAGAATCATGGGAGTGTCTTATTTGCGCGACACGCAATTATTTTAGTCGTTTCAAAAAAACAGGAGAGCATAGTGAATGCTGATGAAATAAAAAAACTTGATAATTATTTAAAAAATATATTCCAAAACTCAGCATTGCAAGTCAGAGCACGGCCTAAAAAGAGTGATTCTTGTGAGGTTTATGTGGGAGATGAGTTTTTAGGCATTATCTATCGAGATGAAGATGAAGATGAGCTCTCCTATAATTTCTCAATGGCTATATTAGATATTGATTTAGAAAAATGATTCGTTATTCATAGTTAAATGAATCTTTTTATCCCATAAGATTTATATAAGTTTTAACGCTTTAAAGCTCGTATGGTTATTTCGTGCAATAATAAGATGGTCATGGATAATAATGCCTAATGCATTTGCTGCATCTTTTAATCTATATGTCATTGTTATATCTGCATCAGAGGGGGTGGAATCGCCAGAGGGGTGATTGTGGACTAAGATAAGTCCTGATGCAGATAACTCTAAAGCTCGAGAAATAACTTCACGAGGATAAACAGGTGTATGATCAATGGTTCCAGTTTGTTGCACCTCATCAGCAAGTAAGCCGTTTTTCTTATCAAGAAACAAAATACGAAATTGTTCACGTGTTTCGTGAGCCATAACAGCTTTACAATAAGCTAACACTTTATCCCATGATGAAAAAATATCGCGTTTAAACAATTGCGCACGAGCAAGACGTCCAGCAACATCTGAAATAATTTTTAAATCAATTGCAGTGGCGGGACCACATCCTGGAATTTCTTGAAGTCGGTGAATGTCTGCTCCCAACACATCAGCTAATGAACCAAAGCGCGCTATCAAATTTTTAGCTATGGGTTTTGTGTTTGCACGGGGTATTGTGCGAAAAAGCAATAATTCAAGATATTCATAATCTTCGATTGCATTTCCTTTTGACTTTAAATAACGCTTCCGAAGACGCTCACGGTGTCCTTGATAATGTTTATGAAGCTGTGCGTTTTTCTGAGGCTCTTCACTTTTTCTTTCTGATACTGGGGTGAGTGGAGAACTCGATGTTAATGCAAAGTGATTACTTTGAGTATCTTCCTTTTGATTTAATTTTTTAGCCATAACATCTCTACATTGCGTTAGGTATGCGAATTTGGAATATAAAAAATATTTTTAGGAGATTGTGTAAATATTTCATACCCTTCATTTGTAACACCAATTGTATGTTCGTATTGTGCTGTCAGAGAACGGTCACGGGTAACAGCAGTCCAACCGTCAGATAAAATCTTAACTTGTGGTTTACCAAGGTTAATCATAGGCTCAATTGTAAACATCATACCTTGTTTTAATTCTATTCCTTCTCCAGGATTTCCATAATGGAGGATATTGGGTGCATCATGAAAAAGCTGGCCGATACCATGTCCGCAAAAATCTCTCACAATTGAACAGCGTTCAGATTCTGCATACTGTTGAATGGCTGCCCCAATATCACCTGTCGTTGCTCCAGGCTTAACGACACCGATTCCTTTCATAAGACTTTCATAGGTTATTTTTAGCAAGCGTTCTGCTGCACGTCTAATTTTTCCAACAGGATACATTCGGCTTGAATCTCCATGCCAACCATCAAGGATAAAGGTTACATCAACATTTACAATATCGCCTTCTTGCAAAGGTCTTTTATTGGGGATACCATGACAGACAACGTGATTGATAGATGTGCAGCATGAATGGCTGTATCCATGATAATTTAGATCAGCAGGAAGTGCTCCTCTACTAGCACCAAAAATAAATACAAAATCATCTATTTCTTGCGTAGTAACGCCCGGCTTAATAATATCCGTAAGCGCATCAAGGCATTCTGCAGCAATACGACCAACTTCACGCATTTTAGCAAAAGCATAATCATCGAAAATGCGGATTTTTCCATTAAATTTTAAAGGGATTTTATTATATTCGATATACTCAGTCATTGTTTTTTCTGTTTTCTATTTTTACTCTCTGAATCGGAAAAATGCCTTCTACACTTACGTGACACTTTACAGCATAACATTCTACTCCTGATTTTAATGCTAAATCAAATTTACGTCCATAGAGTGGATCAAGATCATGACAGATTGTAAAAGCTGCGCAATCTTCTCGTTGAATAATATAAAGCATAGCAGCTCTTTTTCCTTGTTGTACAACTCCTATGAGCTCATCAAGGTGACGTGCTCCACGTTTTGTTTTACTATCAGGAAATTCTGCTAATCCTTTTTGACGAATAAAATGAACATTTTTGACTTCTAGGTAACAGTCAGGAAGAATGTCATCACGTAAAAGAAAGTCAATTCGTGATTGTGTTCCATAGCGTTGTTCTTTTAAAATTGTTTTATATCCACTTAATTCTGGTAGTAATCCGTTTTGAATTGCTTCTAATGCAAGTTTATTGGGTAAAGCAGTATTAATGCCAACCAAAGTATTATCGGCTTCAATAATTTCTAATTGATAGGCATATTTTCGTTTGATGTTATTATGATATGAAAGCCAGATATTGGAGTTGAAAGCTGTTAATCCAAGCATTGATCCTGTATTAGGTACAGACACGGTGAGGACATGCTGATCATCTTGTTGAACATCCGCAAGGAAACGTTTATAACGACGGATAAGCTTTGCAGGAAAAAGTTTGGGAATAAAATGCATATCCCTTTTTTAGGATTTATGATTTCATAATTCAACTGAGATTATGATTTGTAGGAGCTATTCCTTATAAAAAAGATAAAATTGATGTAAAAAACGCTACGATATCCTATATAAATTGTTATAAATTCCATCGTTCACTTTAATGGCTTTTAAAATTTATTATCTTTGAGTGAAAAGATAACATTGTCTATAATTTATTATTAAACAGCATTAGAGTACTGTGAAGAAGGTTTCGTAAAAAATAGTGGAGAGGGAGATAGTTTAAGTGAAACTAGGTAAGATTGATGGCTGGAACGAATAAGAATCGTGAAAATTTAACAAATGGTCCCATTATTATTTTAGTTGAACCGCAGCTTCCTGAAAACATTGGTATGGTCGCAAGGGCAATGGCAAATTTTGGGCTTTCTAAGCTTCGGTTAGTCAAACCTCGAGAAATGTTTCCAAATGAAAAAGCTATAGCTGCTGCAAGTAAAGCTGATCATGTCATTAACAACACTGTGATTTTTAATACATTGCGTGATTCAATTGCAGATTTACACTATGTTTTTGCCACAACAGCACGTGAAAGATGCGGATTTAAAACTGTAAAAAGTGCTGTCGAAGCAGCAAACGTATTACGTCAGCGTGAAAGTATCGGACATAAGACAGGTATTGTCTTTGGAAGAGAGAGATGGGGATTAGAAAATGATGAAATCAGCCTTGTTGATGAAATTATTACTTTTCCAGTTAATCCTGCTTTTGCGTCACTTAATATTGCGCAAGCGGTTCTTTTGATGTCTTACGAATGGATGAAAACAGGTCTAGAGAATGTCAGTGATACGGCATTTCGTGCCGCAGAGATGGAACCTGCAAATAAAACAATATTTCATGGTTTTTTATCTCAGTTAGAAGAGGCTTTGAATATCCGTGGGTATTTTAGACCCCTTGAGCGCAAAGAAGTAATGCTTGCAAATTTGCGCTCTGTTTTTACGCGCGCTAACTTTAGTGAACCTGAGGTTCGTTTATTACGAGGCATTATATCTTCTTTGGATCATTTTTCGCCACAATATCCACGGGGGAGTAGAGCACCTGAAGAGCGTGATCGTAAAAAAAATAAAAATAAGTGTGAAAATTAATGGATGAACGACCTGTTCTTTTTTTTGATAGCGGTATTGGTGGTTTAACAGTGTTCAGGGAAGCACGTATTCTTATCTCTGAAATGCAGTTTATCTATGTTGCTGATGATGCAGGATTTCCTTATGGAAATTGGAAAGAAAATATTTTGAAAGAGCGTATTTTAAAGATTTTTACAAATCTCTTAACACGCTACAATCCAGCCTTATGTGTGATTGCTTGCAACACCGTTTCTACACTGATGATGGCAGATTTACGACAGAATTTTCCTCATGTCCCTTTTGTAGGAACGGTTCCTGCAATTAAATCAGCTGCTGAACAAACAAAATCTGGTTTTATTTCCGTATTAGCTACTCCTGGAACAGTTAAACGTGCCTATACAAATGAATTAATTAACTCTTTTGCTGGACAGTGTCATGTTCAGCTTGTGGGAAGTAAAAAACTGGCTGGATTTGCTGAAGATTATTTACGGGGAAAATCTATCGATTCAGAAGAGTTAAGAAAAGAAATCCTGCCATGTTTTGTGGAAAAAAATGGACAATATACTGATGTTATTGTTTTAGCCTGCACACATTATCCTTTTTTGATTAACTTCTTTCGTGAACATGCTTTATGGTCCGTTGAGTGGATTGATCCGGCGAAAGCGATTGCCAAACATATCAGATCATTATTACCACTGTCGGAAAAAGTACACGATCAATATATAAAGAAATATCAAGATTTTGCGTTGTTAACATCGAAAAATATCACTTCTTTAACGGAGAATTTGTTTAAAGGATTTGGCTTAAAACTCATGAAAGGAGTTGACTTTGGGTTACGAGACCAATAATGATGATCTAGCTATTTTTTCAAGAAAATAGCATTAATTGACGTGTCCCGTGGATAACTTTGCATATTAATATGTTAAGGTATTCTGTCAGTCTTTAGTATTTAAAGGCAGAGGAGGGCGCGTTTCCTTGGGATCTTAAGATCTCGTGTTTTATTTTATAAGGAAATGCGATGAGTAAACGCGAAACAACAAAGTATAAAATTGACCGTCGTATGGGAGAAAATATTTGGGGTCGTCCAAAATCTCCTGTCAATCGTCGTGATTATGGTCCAGGTCAGCATGGACAGCGTCGTAAAGGAAAACTTTCTGACTATGGGGTGCAGTTGCGTGCTAAACAGAAATTGAAAGGGTTTTATGGAGATATTTCAGAAAAACAATTTCATAAAACCTATGAAGAGGCTGCTCGTCGACGGGGCGATACTGGTGAAAATCTTATCGGTCTGTTAGAATCGCGTTTGGATGCTGTTGTTTATCGTGCAAAATTCGTGCCTACGATTTTCGCTTCTCGCCAATTTATCAATCACGGTCATGTTAATGTAAATGGTCGGCGCACAAATATTCAATCTTATCGTTGTAAACCTGGTGATGTTATTGAGGTTCGGGAAAAATCAAAACAACTTGTTTTAGTTTTAGAATCAGTGCAATTGGCAGAACGTGATGTCCCTGATTATATTGAAGCAGATCATAAACAGATGAAAGCAACCTTTACGCGTATTCCTGCTTTTGCAGATGTTCCTTATGCTGTGCAAATGGAACCTAATTTGGTTGTTGAATTTTATTCTCGATAATTTTTCTGCAAGAGAAGTTGTTTTTCTCTTCTATTATTATAACTTCAAAATATTGTGTTGTTTTTACAATCTTTGAAGTTAATAAGTGTTTTTTTGTGAATGGTTCTATATTAAGTTTATTGCTATGTTTTATAGCCATAAACTTATATAGTTCCATTTCTTTTTTGTGTATCTAATTTATGAATTCAAAAAACATAAATGTAAGCTTGCTTTAATATTTGTTTTTATCTTTGCAAAACGAGCTGTTATTGTGCAGGATATGGTATTATGAATGATGTTTCAGTTGAATATCAGGCAATAGAAGAAAACGAAGGGAGAGATGATCCTTTAATAAGCGAAGCAGATAGTTGTCATCCAATGTTTCGTGTTGCTCCTTCAAGCGTAGAATTTAATAAATTGCGCAAACGACTTTTGCGTCATATGCGACAAGCTTTGGATGATTTTTCTATGCTCTCTACAGGAAAAAAATGGCTTGTTGCTTTATCGGGTGGAAAAGACTCTTATGGTTTATTAGCGCTTCTTTTAGACTTAAAATGGCGAGGGATTTTATCCGTTGAAATTCTTGCCTGTAATCTTGATCAAGGGCAACCAGGATTCCCTAAGCATATTCTTCCAGACTTTTTAAGTTCTTATAAAATTCCATATCGTATTGAATATCAGGATACTTATTCCATTGTTACAGATAAATTGGCAGAGTCGCAGACATATTGTTCACTTTGTTCTCGATTACGACGTGGTAATCTCTATCGTATTGCACGTGAAGAGGGATGTTCTGCATTAGTTTTAGGTCATCATCGTGATGATGTTTTAGAAACATTTTTTATGAATTTGTTTCACGGTGGCCGATTAGCTGCCATGCCTGGAAAACTTAAAAATGATGAAGGAGATCTTTTTGTGTTACGTCCTCTTGTTTATGCAGCTGAGGAGGATATGGAAAAATTTTCTCAAGCAATGCAATTTCCGATTATTCCTTGTAATCTTTGCGGTAGTCAAGATGGTTTACAACGTAATGCAATGAAAGAAATGCTGAAAAATATCGAAAGGCAAATGCCAGGACGTAAAGATACGATGATTCGCGCTTTAACAAATGTACGCCCAAGTCATTTGCTTGATAAGAAATTCTTTGATTTTAAGACCTGTTAATAAAGATTAGATATTAAAAAAATAAGTTCAAAGAGTTTAAGATAAGATACTTATTTATAATGATAATTTATGTTTTTTAATTTAAATACCGTAAGATTATTTTGTTTCAAATTCTCTTATATTGCATCCATAAAAAACATCCGCCTGCATATCACAAAGGAAATTTTTGTGTGCATAAAACACTATTGAAAAAAGTTTCCTTTCACTTATTAATAACTGTCGCAATATGAAAAATGGGAAAATAGTACGATTGTCGATTTGCTCTTTTGTTAAGTAAAAATGGTGAACCTTGTGGATTTTATTCTTTTGCGCCGCCGTCATCGTCGTTTAAGGCTCATTTAAGGCATTAAATTAAGAGAATATATAACTGCTTGGTATTAGTGTATAGAAACATTCAGGGTAACGATTGCTCGTGAATTCTTATGAAGTGAGTTACATAAGTGATCAAGTTCGATTGTGAGTAGCTGATCTTTTTATAAACCAATGCCGATAGAAATCTTCATCATTGAGGACAGGGAAGAAGTTAAATTTTCAAACTGCTACACCATAAAGATCATAGGCATCCGACTGTTCAATTTTAACGCTGACAAATTCACCAACACGCAACGGGCGTCGTGATGATATATGGACAACACCATCTATTTCTGGAGCATCATATTGACTACGACCTTTGGCAACTTTTCCTTGACTTTCATCGATAAGAACTTGGAGTCTTTTTCCAATTTTTTTCTTTAAAAGATGTGTGGAAATTTGTTGTTGTTTTGCCATAAAACGATGCCAGCGATTTTCTTTCACCTCTTCAGGAATATTTTCTAATCCCAAATCATTTGCGGCGGCTCCTTTTACTTCTTCATATTTAAAGCACCCAGCGCGTTCAATTTTTGCTTCTTCTAACCATTTTAACAGGATATTAAAATCTTCATTCGTTTCACCAGGAAAACCAACAATAAATGTTGATCGCAAAGCAAGATCTGGACATATTTTTCGCCATTTTTCAATTCTACGGTTTGTTTTTTCTATGAGTGCAGGACGCTTCATATGACGCAAAACAGCTGGTGATGCATGCTGAAAAGGAATATCCAGATAAGGAAGAATTTTTTTTGCAGCCATAAGTTCGATAACTTCATCAACATGGGGATAAGGATAAACGTAATGCATACGTATCCAAATACCCATATCGCCTAGTTCGCGGCAAAGATCAAAGAATTTTGTTTTGATTGTACGATCTTTCCAAGAATTTTCGAGATATTTAAGATCAATACCATAAGCACTTGTATCTTGTGAAATAACTAAAAGTTCTTTTACACCCGCTTGCACGAGTTTTTCAGCTTCACGAAGAACATCGCTGATGGGACGTGAAGTGAGATCACCACGCAGAGTAGGGATGATACAAAAACTACACTGGTTAGAGCATCCTTCAGAAATCTTTAAGTAGGCGTAATGGCGAGGTGTTAAACGAATACCTTGGGGAGGAACTAAATCAAGAAAAGGATCATGAACAGGAGGAATTGCTGTATGAACAGCTTCTATAACACTTTCATAAGCTTGCGGTTTTGTAATAGCCAATACATTAGGATACGTTTGGCGAATAACATCAGGATCAGCACCAAGACACCCTGTTACAATAACTTTTCCATTTTTTTTGAGAGCTTCATCAATATTGGCTAATGATTCTCTCCTTGCCGAGTCAAGAAAGCCACAGGTATTCACAATAACGACATCAGCTCCTTGATGTTGACGTGAAATTTCATACCCTTCAGAGCGAAGGCGTGTAATAATTCGCTCAGAATCTACGAGTGCTTTTGGGCATCCGAGGGAGACAAAACTAATACGAGGTGCTACCATGATGATCCTACAATTACTATGAATGATTGAGTTAGGCTTTTTATAACTTAAAAATAATGTTCTTTATTTTTATACCTATGCAATACAATCTGTTACAAAGTTATTTGATTTTTTTCTACAAAATTTTATGTATTTTTATGCATGCATACAATTTTATCTTATTATATCGTAAAATTCTTTTATTGAGGACGATGATATAAGGCTGCTTCCTTCAAAGCATTCAAGTTCTTTTATAAAGTACGTGGTGAATATTTTAAAGCTTACTTGTCACGCCTTGCGTAAGTGAAGGACATGGAGGGAAGGGAAAATGAAACCCGCTCGATAAGGATCTGAATTGTTTATAGACCGAATTGGGGCATCCTTTGGCCGTGGAGAGGAAATCAACTGCGTGTGGCACAATAAAAAATACTCAACAGCTTCTTATTGCGATATCTATCGCGTACTATAAGGTTTATTTTTAATATTTGCGAATAAGTCCGGTAAGTTTACCTTGTATTTCTACACGCTCGGATTCGTATGTACGTGCTTCATAATGAGGATTTGCGGCTTCTAATGAAATAGAAGCGCCTTTGCGTCGATAACGTTTTAATGTGGCTTCTTTTTTATCAATAAACGCAACAATAATTTCACCTGTTATTGCTGTATTTTGACGTTTCACAATGATCGTATCTTTATCAAGGATACCAGCCTCCATCATAGAATTATCTTTAACTTCTAATGCGTAGTGCTCACCTTTATTAACCATATTGCGTGGGAGAGAAAGAGTGTTTATTTGTTGTAGTATAGCAGAGGCGGGCACGCTCGCAGAAATACGTCCCATGATAGGAATGGTGATATTTTTTTTTTCTTCTTCATCAAAGTTGTCAAGGTTACTCAAGCTTTTTGATATTTCCCTTTTATTTCTTTCTATCATATTGGGAGAAATTTTACGTGCTAAAGAAAGATTAAATGTTATTTTCTCAGGGAGTCGAATCACTTCCACTGCACGAGCGCGATTGGGTAAACGACGTATAAACCCTCGTTGTTCTAAGGCTATAATGAGCTTATGAATACCAGACTTTGAAGAAAGTTCTAATGCATTTTTCATTTCTTCAAAAGAAGGAGGAACACCTGTTTCTTTTATATGGTTATGAATAAACAAGAGTAGCTCATATTGTTTACATGTTAGCATTCAATATTCCAATCAAAATAATAAAAAAGGAGTAAAGTAAAAATACATGTATATATAACACTTTTACAAATTTTTCTCGCAAAATCAAAATTATTTTATTTATTTTTGATCTTATAATTTAAGTTAATGAAGCAATACATTTATTTATAGACATATTTAAATTATTATTTATATAAAACTTACTTTAATCATTTTATGAAATTATTATTTATATATTATATATCTACATTAATATTAAACAATGTATAAAAGTACTCTATAGCTGTGACTGAATTATCCAACACTAAATTTTTGCTTCATGTCTGCTTTATTCTATAGAATAAATTGGCTTTCGTTATATATTCATTATGCATGAATAAAAATCACACCCTCAAAATGCAATTGTTTCTCATTATCCCATTTTCAGGTCTAACGTGCCAACCGCTATATACTATTTTACTGAACCCTAATGTTGCGATAATTTTTAGTTATTGAAAGGAGGCATAAAAGGTATTTTCATTTCTTTTTTATAGTTTTATTCTCTCACTTGTATCGGTCAAAAAAATGCTTTTTATTGTTTCAAGATAAACAGATTTGAAATGAGAGAATCTCACAGTATTTGAGATCTCTCACTCAAGTGAGAAAATGATATTACAGTAAAAAGTATTTTTCTTCTCTATCCATTATGCTCAACAAGCCATGTGAGGGAAGGGGTAATTTCTTATAATTTTAGCGCTTCGAATCTATGCAATATTTCGCAGTGAAATTGTTCCTTGATTGAAACTTCAAAAAGAAGATTAAAGAGTACCTATACAATGATGAAAAAAGGGAGGGAAACCGGAAAATTATTGATAACTGAAGAAAATAATAATATTTTTCTTCAAAAGGTGTTGACCAAATGAAAAGTCAACCGTATGTTCCCTTCACTTTCTGCAAATTAGATAGTCTCCAAACTAGATAGCTTGTGTGAGAGCGCGTAGCTCAGCTGGTAGAGCAACTGACTTTTAATCAGTAGGTCCAGGGTTCGAATCCCTGCGCGCTCACCAACTTTAAATAATATCAATAGACTATACAAAAATTTAAGAATCTTTCTTGTTTTGATTCTTTTTGGAGTTTCTTATTGATTCTATAGCCAGTCATTTTCTATCAGATATTTTGGAATAGAGCGATGCTATGCTGTCTCCTGTCCAACAACAAAGAGCTTTAAGCTTACGATACGGTTGTACCTATGTTGGCAGCACATGTGGTTGCTCCTTTTCTCAATCTATAGATTGATTTTTTTATACCTACTGCATTACATGATTCGCAAAACAAGTTGCTAAAATCACCACTTATTCACAGTTTATATTATGAAATGACTTTTCTATAAGATGTTGATTTGTTTATTTTTTATTCTTTTTAACATCTACTATAGTACATTTATTTCTTACGAAAATCATAAAAAGGTTAACAATGTGTTAATTTCTTGATAAAAGGGACAAATTCAAGAGTGGTATATGCGCGAGGGAAATCATTTAAAAACGTAAATTCTTCCGTCGCGTACAAAAAGCGTGACAGCGTGACGTGGTTTTTACAGTAGTACTTAACAGAAATAAGTGGACTGAATAGATGCCTTCAAATAGAAAAAAGAAATTTACTTTTATTATTAAACCAACACTTCAATTGTTTTCTATGATCGTCATTTCTCAGTCACTGGTATCTTGTTGCGCAAGCCAAACTATGAATTTTTCAATAAAAGATTCCTATCATAATAAACCAATTGACGTGAACACTTCTGTCCTACCTCAACAAGTATCCAATAAGAAGAAACAATCGGAAGAAAAAAAGCGTGGACGAGCTGTTGTTGGTAAACCTTATCAAATAAAAGGAAAGTGGTATTATCCTCAAAATGATCCGACTTATAAACGTGTTGGCGAAGCATCATGGTATGGTTCAGATTTTCATGGACGTTTAACTGCCAACGGTGAAATTTATGACATGAATCTTTTGACTGCTGCTCATCCTACAATGCCTTTACCTAGCTATGCTCGTGTTACTAATTTGAAAAATGGATCTTCAATCATTGTTAGAGTGAATGATCGCGGACCTTTTATGAAAGACAGAATCATTGATTTATCAAGGCAAGCTGCGGCAATACTGGGGTATGTAGATAGGGGGGTCACAGATGTTAAAGTAGAATATATTGCTGAAGCACCCGTTGGCTATTATGATGGTGCATATTTAATGGCCTCTTATACTCCTGGAAATGCTGCCTCATATTCATTAGCGTCAGAAAATGCTTTGAAAAAAAGAGAAACTGTTTTGTTAAAAGAGAAGCGCAATACAGGAAACAAAGAAGAATTAGCTAAAGCAGCTGCTGTTGAACAGGAACAACGTAATAAAACTGTTGCAGTTAAATTGCCAGAAATTGGTCCTATCATGGTTGATAAGCCGATGCCATTCGATCAAGTTGCTTCTATAAATAAGCTAAACAAAAAAACAAAGGTCAATTGGCTACAGCTGTTTTAAGAAAAAATGCGTTGATTTTTTATCTATATAATTCTCTAGTAAAAAAGATAAGAACTTACGGATTTATTAGTGGAAGGTTTTCATCTTAAAGCGCGTTATCCTTTTAAAAAAGCGTGGTTGGGTGCTATTATAAATTCAGTACGTCCTTTCCACTCCATTGCTGATCTATTGGTCGTTTTATGATATTGCTTGCTTAATAAAGCGCCTACTTTTCTTGCTGTAATAGCTTTTGCTAGACGAGGGTAGATTATTGTATCGGGTCTGTTTGTGTAATTTCCAAAGCAACTATACAATCAATTTGAGAGGAATAAAAAGCTTAAAAAGTAAAAAAATATTTTCTTTTGATTCGTTTTTGCAGCTTTCCAAAGCATCCACGGTAATATCTTATGAAGAGATTATGCATTACCTCATGCTTTTGTTTATCGTATTCTTTAATGGAGTAAGTCCCCTCACGAAAAACAGAGCGTCTCAAACAAAATACACTTAAATTGCCAATTCACGTACTCCCAGCTAATATTTAATCAAATCAATAGGTTATATAAAAGTTCGGGAGTTTTGATTCCGTTGATTCTTTTAACTTATTTTCTACCTATCCCTAACTTTTTTATAGCTTATACCCAATCATTTTATCTAGATAACTGGATTTGCTAGCAGGGCGCTTGACTCTTATTTTTATTGATCGTATAGTGACGATATACGATAAGGGGCGGTAATCGCAATTGTGAGTTTCAAACATAAGAGCTTAAAATTATTTTATACAACGGGTTCCACAAAAGCTATTCGACCAAATCGCGTAAAAAAATTACGCGTTATCTTGACAGCTTTAACAAGTGCTACGACGCCTGAAATGTTGAAAGCGCCTGCCTTTAAAATGCATCCTCTTAAAGGTGAACTTACGGGATATTATTCCATATGGGTGAATGGAAATTGGCGTGTTACTTTTCGCTTTATAGGAACAGATGTGGAGCTTGTTGATTATCAAGATTACCATTGATGAAAGGAACGAAAACAAATGATGCATAACCCCGCACATCCGGGCGAAGTTCTAAAAGTAGCTTTCTTAGAAGAAATGGGGATAACAATACAAAAGTTAGCTGATCATCTCCATATGACAAGAGCTTCTCTATCAAGAGTGATTAACGGACATGCCTCTATGAGTACCGAACTTGCAGTGAAATTAGAACTAGCTGGTTTTAGTAAAGCAAAATTTTGGCTGGATATGCAAACGAATTATAATTTATGGCAAACAATGCAACAGACACAACCACCTATTTCTCCTCTGGTTTCTGATGCACCTCAAACGCCGCATTAATTTCATTCATAATTTTGATGGGGCTTTGGTTTGTTTTCTTACTGTCAACTATGCTTCTAACTTTTTTGAAGTTTTTTGATTGCTTCTGTTGCAAGTCGTTTTCTATCGGCTGTTTTGGTATAGAGGGATGCCATGTTATCTTCTGTCCAGCCAAAAAGCGCTTTCATTTGCGAAACTGTCGCACCAGCATTTGCTGCACGTGTTGCTGCTAATTTTCGCAATCCATGCGCTGATTTTTTAATACCTGCTGCATTACAAGCTTTACGAAACAGATTACCAAAACTTTCTTTGGTCAGTTTTTTACCTTCTTTACCGCAAATAAATGTTTCATCTCCAATAGGTCCAATTTTAAGTGTTTCTGCGAGTTCTGGCAAAATCGGGAGAAAAACATCTGTTTTAAATTGGCTCTTTTCTGTTTTTAAATGAATAATATTATCTGTTGTGATATCTTTCCAGCCGATACGAACGGCATCACCACGACGTAAACCTGTATACAAAAGGACGTCAATCCATACACGTTCATGCGTTCCTAGCATCCAGCGATGATAATATTTGTCAATATCTTCTTCTAACCATGGTATGAACCCTTCTGCGTTAAAGGATTTTGGCGGCTTTATATTAAAAGCAGGATTTCTATTCAAAAGATCATTATCAACCGCCCAATTAAAAAGACCATTTAAAGCCGTTAAAAAATGTCTTGCCGCTGCGGGAGTCTCTCGTCTTCTTTCTACTGCATCAAGAATGTGTTGTTTGTTTATGCTTTTATATGCACGATCACCGATATGTTTAGAAACATTATTCAGAATTCGATA
>NZ_JBHIMK010000089.1:0-6482 GCF_042194085.1 Bartonella sp. MU70NMGDW | reverse complement strand
TTCAGCAAAAACGCCGGCTGATACCCTTGTGATGGCTTGGAATCTTGATGCAATCAGTACGTTTGATCCTGCGCAGCTCAATGATGTTTATGGAAGTGAAATTGTTCGCAATGTTTGTGATAATTTAGTCGTTTCTGCGACAGATGATCCTGCTAAAATGGTTCCTGCTTTAGCAACACATTGGGATGTTTCAGGTGATGATCACAGTACGGTGATTACCTTTCATTTGCGTGATGGTTTGAAGTTTAATAATGGCAGATCAGCCAATGCCAATGATCTTGTTTGGGGTATGAAGCGGATTGTTAAATTGAAGATGGCAAATGCGGCAATTTTTAATGAATATGGAATTGTAGAACAAAATGTTGATGATGCTTTACAAGCTCCTGATAAGAAAACGGTTGTGATGAAATTTGATAAGCCTTATCCAGCAGAGCTCATTCTTAATAATATTGTTGCGAGTCCTGCGACAGCTTTGCTTGATCGTAAGACGATTATGAAGCATGAAAAAAATGATGATTTGGGAAATCAGTATTTGAAGAGTCATGCTGCTTGTGTTGGTCCTTATCAGTTAAAAAGTTGGCGCCCTGGAGAAGCTCTTTTGTTGCGTGCAAGCTCTCACTATTGGGGACAAGCGCCTAAACTGAAGCAGATTTTAATTCGCCATGTTGCAGAGCCCGGAACACAACGTTTGTTGTTGCAAAAACATGATATTGATGTTGCTCGTAATTTGACACCTGAAGATCTTGCTGATCTGCAAAAAACAACAGATGTTAAAATCAAGGAAGTGTTAGAACCATCCATGATGTACTGGGGATTCAATATGACGAACCCCATTTTTGCTAAGGAAAAAGTGCGCTTGGCGATGCGTTATCTTATAGATTATGAAGGTTTTGGCAAGAAGCTTCTCAAAGGGATTGGTATCCCACGGGCAAGTTTTATTCCTCTTGGCAATCTTGGGGCTTTGGATGAAAAAGAAGGGCAACCCTTTAAGCTTGATATTCAAAAAGCCAAACAGCTTTTAGCAGAGGCTGGTTATCCGAACGGATTTGAGGCAAATTTTATTGTCTCAAATGCTCCTTATACTTTGTTACTTGCTCAGTCACTTCAAGATAGTGCTGCACAGGCGGGCGTGCGTCTTAAAATTGAACGTGTAGCAGGTACACAGTTGTTTTCAAAAGTGAATGCACGGGCTTTTGATACGGTTTTTATCGGATGGAATAATGATTCTGCGGATCCTCATACAATGGCTTCACGTCTTGTTTATAATCCAGATAATCGGCTTGAGGCAAAAAATACAGCCTATCCTAGTTGGCAGCATGGGTATTTTGATGCCAAAATGAATCAAAAAGTTGAAGAGGCGTTATTTCAAAAAGATCCGCAAAAACGGGCGCAAATATATGCTGATTTACAACGTGAATTGATGCAAAAAGGACCTTATGCGTTTATCTATCAGAAATATACTGTTATCGCGATGACGCCTGATATCAAAAAGTGGGTTTGGAATAGTGCGCCACATATTTTTTATAGTAAAATTGAAAAATAAGCGTGTCTTCAATGCTGTTCAATAGATAAAGGACATCGTCATGATATATTCGGCGTATTGTATAAATTTTCAAGCTTTGCAATACGTCGAAGATCACAGGTAATGCGTGATATATTGTTGAATGTCTTTTCATAACATTCGTTTAAAGAGATTTTTCATTCTCATTAGAGGTGTGTTTGTGTGGATGTTAAGATTGAATATTTCAATTTCTCTGAATTAGAAAGTGGTCAATTTATTTGTTAAAAAACTGAGTATAACATAAAGAAACTAAGTATAACAAATGTCGCGGAATTTAGTAGTGCTAAAGGTGCAAAGAGTTTGCGATGTTAAAGGAAAGTTTTGTTATGGGTGGGTACACAAGAGATATCAGTTTTTATGGTGTTTATATTTTCTTTTACTTTAAAAGATGATGAGATGCCAATTGAAGGATGCTATTTTATGGGGAGTGATGAAAAAAATCAAATTTTCTTTTGAAGAAGGAATAAAAGTCGTTGCACTTGGCAAACTAACGAATTTCCCTGTTTTATGAAATCGTCAAATTATTATGAAGGCTCTTTGTTATTAAGGTACTTGAGCCGAATGGGGTAGTTATTTGATGGCATAAAAACGCAGGAAGAAATAAAAGAGACAAGCTTGCTTAACAAGATAGAAAAAATACTGGTTTTATAGTCTTCAATAGTAGGCGTTATGATATCGTGAATAAGCTCTGTTGTTGGTGAGCGTTCATTGTATACCAGAGTGTTTTCCTTTGTATGTTTTGGTTTGGCTTACAAGTGTAGGCAGGAGGAGTCATTGGCAAGAGGTGCTTGTTCTTAAATATTTTAAAGCTTGGTCTTTAGGAGCCTATAGTTCGTCTAAACTTAATTATTAAGCACGTTTTGCTGCATAGGGAATTTATACAATAAACGTTAAAAGGAAAAGTCTATGAACGTGAAAAGAAAAATATTGAAAAAGAGCTGTTCTTTTGTTTCTGCTGTTCTTGCAATGGGGATGTTTGTGCAACAAGTTTCAGCAAAAACACCTACCGATACGCTTGTGATGGCTTGGAATCTGGATCCAATAAGTACATTTGACCCTGCACAACTCAATGACCGTTATGGAATTGAAGTGGTTAACAATATTTGTGATAATTTGGTCGTTTCTGCTACAGATGATGCAGCTAAAATGGTTCCTTCTTTGGCAAAGAGTTGGGATGTTTTAAGTGATGACCAGAGTACGGTGATTACTTTTCATTTGCGTGATGGTTTAAAGTTTAACGATGGTAGATCAGCCAATGCCAATGATCTTGTTTGGGGTATGAAGCGGGTTGTGAAATTGAAATTGTCTAATGCGGCAACATTTAATGAATATGGGATTACAGAACAAAACGTTGATGAGGCTTTTCAAGCACCGGACGACAAAACGGTGGTGATGAAATTTGATAAACCTTATCCTTCAGAGCTTATTCTTAGCAATATTTCCACTAATCGCACTGCTGCCTTGCTGGATCGTGAGACACTCATGAAAAACGAACAAGATGGCGATATGGGAAACCGGTATTTGGCAAGTCATTCTGCTTGTGTTGGTCCTTATCAGTTAGAGAGTTGGCGTCCTGGAGAAGCTCTTTTATTGCGTGCAAGCTCCAATTATTGGGGGGAAGCGCCTAAACTGAAGAAGATTTTAATTCGCCATGTTGCGGAGCCTGGAACGCAACGTTTATTATTGGAAAAACACGATATCGATGTTGCACGTAATCTGATGCCAGAGGATTTGGCAGATCTCCAAGCAACAACGGATATTAAGGTTGAAAAAGTGTTGGCGCCCTCCATGATTATATGGGGTTTTAATACGACGAACCCTATTTTTGCTAAGGAAAAAGTGCGTTTAGCGATGCGCTATCTTATTGATTATGAAGGACTCAGTAAGACCCTTCTCAAAGATGTTGGTATTCCCCGTGCAAGTTTTATTCCTCTTGGTAATCTTGGGGCTTTAGATGAAAAAGAAGGACAACCCTTTAAACTTGATCTCCAAAAAGCAAAGGAACTTTTAACAGAGGCAGGTTATCCGGATGGTTTTGAGGCCAATATTTTTGCAGGGGCATCTCCTTATCCTTTTGCTTTACCTATTGCTCAGTCCCTTCAAGACAACGCAAAAAAGGTTGGGGTACATTTTAAAATTGAACGTTTTGTAGGTACGCAGTTGTTTTCAAAATTTTATGCGCGTGGTTTTGATACGATTTTTTTCGGATGGAATAATGGCTCTGCGGACCCCCATACAATGGCTTCACGTCTTATTTACAATCCAGATAATCGGTTTGAGGCAAAAAATACGGGCTACGCTAGTTGGTGCCATGGGTATTTTGATAAAAGTATGAATCAAAAGGTTAAGGATGCGTTGTTTGAAAAAGATCCCCAAAAACGGGTGCAAATGTATGCTGATTTGCAACGTGAATTTATGCAGAAAGGACCCTATGCTTTTATTTATCAGACATATGTTTCTGTAGCGATGACACCTGATGTCAAAAAGTGGGTTTGGAATAGTGCACCACGTATTTTTTATAGTGCAATTGAAAAATAAGAAGGTATCAGGTTTATAAAATATAAAAAACATGATCATGATATATTTGACGTATTGCAAAGTTCTTAAATGCTTTGCAATACGTTGAAGATTGTGAATAATAGAGGATATATTGCTGAGTGTCTTTGCAAGATTTCTATTAAGGGATCTTTCATTCTCATTAAAGATGTGCTTGCTTGGATGTTTAAACTTAATATTTCAACTTCCATGAATTGAAAAGAGATCAATTCATTTGCTGAAAAAATTAGTACAACAAATGTTGTGGTATTTAGCATTGTTAAAGGAGCAAAGACTTTGCAATGTTGAAGAAGAGTTTTGGTGTGGAGGCAAAGAGGAATATCAGTTTTTTATGATGCCTATGTTATGTTTCCTTTTGTTTTGAAAGATAACACTCCGCAATTGGGGTATTATTTTATGGGGAGTGATGAAAAAATTCAAATTTTCTCTTGAGAAGGAGGGTAAATGATCAATTTCAGCAAATTACAATTCATTCAAAATCATCAAAATATCAAATTTTTATTGAGGCTCTTGAAGTAACCGGACGTGGTGTTTTCGCGACACTTTTTAGAAAATCAAAAAAGAAATTTGAAGCAAAAGGTCTGATTGATAAAGCAAAAGGAAACTTTGCCTGATATGTCCCAAATTGTAAGCACTGTGATATCTCCAACAGATGCTGTTATGCCTAATACCTTCGTTTTATATCAGATCGTTTTCTGTTGAGTTTTTAATTTTATTTCGAGGAGGTATGTTTTCTAAGTCTAATCTTATTATTTATTGCACGTTATTGTTGCATGGAGAACTTATACAATAAATTTTAAAAGGAAAAGTCTATGAACTTGAAAGGAAAAATATTGAAAGGGAGCAGTGCTTTTGTTTCTGCTGTTATTGCACTGGGGATTTTGGTGCAACAAGTTTCAGCAAAAACACCTGCCGATACGCTTGTGATGGCTTGGAATCTTGATTCAATAAGTACATTTGATCCCGCACAAATTAATGACCGTTATGGTAACGAAGTTCTTGTCAATGTTTGTGATAATTTAGTTGAACCAGCTAAAGATGACGCAGCTAAACTTGTTCCCTCTTTGGCGAAGAGTTGGGATGTTTTAAGTGATGATCAGCGTACGGTGATTACTTTTCATTTGCGTGATGGTTTGAAGTTCAATGATGGTCGTCCTGCGAATGCCAATGATCTAATTTGGAGCATGAAGCGGGTTGTTAAATTGAAGATGGCTACTGCGGCGACATTTAATGAATATGGTATCACAGAACAGAATGTTGATGAGGCTTTTCAAGCACCGGATGAGAAAACGGTGGTGATGAAATTTGATAAACCTTATCCAGCAGAGCTTATTCTTAGCCATTTTGCCACTAGTCGTACTCTTGCTTTGCTTGATCGTGAGACACTCATGAAACACGAAAAAAATGGTGATATGGGAAACCGGTATTTGGCAAGCCATTCTGCTTGTGTTGGTCCTTATCAGTTAGAGAGTTGGCGCCCTGGAGAAGGGATTTTATTGCGTGCAAGCTCCAATTATTGGGGTGAGGCGCCTAAATTGAAGAAGATTTTAATTCGCCATGTCGCGGAGCCTGGAACGCAACGTTTATTATTGGAAAAACACGATATCGATGTTGCACGTAATCTGATGCCAGAGGATTTGGCAGATCTCCAAGCAACAACGGATATTAAAGTTGAAAGAGTGTTAGAGCCATCCGTGATCATATGGGGGTTCAATGTGACAAATCCTATTTTTGCCAATGAAAAAGTGCGTTTAGCGATGCGCTATCTTATTGACTATGAAGGACTCGGTAAGACTCTTCTCAAAGATGTTGGTGTTCCACGTGCAAGTTTTATTCCTCTTGGTAATCTTGGGGCTTTGGATGAAAAAGAAGGACAACCCTTTAAACTTGATCTTCAAAAAGC
This sequence comes from Bartonella sp. MU70NMGDW, assembly GCF_042194085.1. NCBI lineage: Bacteria > Pseudomonadati > Pseudomonadota > Alphaproteobacteria > Hyphomicrobiales > Bartonellaceae > Bartonella > Bartonella sp. MU70NMGDW. Next base: position 462 of record NZ_JBHIMK010000089.1, on the reverse strand, counting down.
AAAGCAACTTTTAACGGAAGCCGGTTATCCAGATGGTTTTGAGGCCAATATTTTTGCAGGGGCATCTCCTTATCCTTTTGCTTTGCCAATTGCTCAGTCCCTTCAAGACAATGCAAAAAAGGTTGGGGTGCGTTTTAAAATTGAACGTTTTGTAGGTACGCAGTTGTTTTCAAAATTTTATGCACGTACTTTTGATACGATTTTTTTCGGATGGAATAATGATTCTGCGGATCCTCATACAATGGCTTCACGCCTTATTTACAATCCTGATAACCGGCTTGAGGCTAAAAATACAGGCTATGCGAGTTGGTGCCATGGGTATTTGGATGAAACTATGAATCAAAAGGTTCAAGATGCGTTGTTTGAAAAAGATCCCAAAAAACGGGCGCAAATGTATGCTGATTTGCAACGTGAATTTATGCAGAAAGGACCCTATGCTTTTATCTATCAGACGTATCATAC
>NZ_JBHIMK010000088.1:4959-6504 GCF_042194085.1 Bartonella sp. MU70NMGDW | reverse complement strand
CTAGAAGAACTCTCTGGTGAATTTAACATTAGTCGAGAACGAGTAAGACAAATTGAAATGCGTGCATTTGAAAAAGTGCAAAATTCTATCAGAGATTCTGCTTTGTCTCAAAGTCAAGTATAAGACTCTAGAATTAGGTATGAAGCCAATTGTTTGCGCATTTTTAAAGTAGAAATGAGAAAAGCGTACATTGGCTTTGTACTTGTAAATTAGTCTGTAGAATCCTTTGAGTTATAGTATACAATTTTATTGAGCGTGTTTGATATAACTAATAAAAATCAATATCGAGAAATAACCTTTTATTTTATTTGCATCTATGTTCTATTTTTCTGATCAAGAACTGTTAGCTTATCTTGTTGTGCAAGCCATTGTCCAATAACTTTATTGAAAATAGACTCACCTGTTGGTCCTTTTGCAAAAGTTAATTCATTTATACGTCCCTTTTTATCCGTTAACACTAAACGCACCCAATCTAATTCTCGCATCAATTGCAAATTTCGATCAAGAAATGGATGATTACCACTCAATGCAACAAGAAAAAAATCATCGTTAATTTTTGTAGAAATAGTTCTTACTAAAGGCTGCCCAATAGATTGTTCGCTTGCTTTAAAGGTTAATGCTTGAACACTGCTTATAGCTTTACCTGAGAATTTATCAGAAAGAATAAAAATAAGATCCATAATATATGCAGCAGGAAATGACCGATCGGTATTGCGACGTAAAATTAACCGTAATGATAGCCCTTCATCAGGAATTGTTATATCACCTTGTATGGCTGTTTCTTCTGGAGCCCCTTTCACATAAGACTCCTTTATAAGCGTCCAGCGAACACTTCCGGTTGCTATCTTTTCTGCATCATAATTTGTACGTGCTTGATAAAAAACAGCTTCACCTAATTTATCAAGCGATTGCAAATTGCTGGAAACAACGGTTGAGATTCCTTCTTCATCCGAAGAATCTGTCGCTTGTTTTAAACCGACATCAATTTCACTCCCATCCTCTAATAAACGTTGTGTTAACTTTCTCTTAACCGAAAGTGCCTTTGGTACTTCGTGAGAAACTTGAAGATTTTCTCCTAATACCTGATAATCATTTGATACAAATACACGCCCACCAATAAAAAAAATACCAATAGTTAAAACAGCAAAACTAACAACAGAAACAGCACTTATCACAATACGCCTTTGCACCAATGATTTATTGGCACGACGTAAAGCCTGAGAAAAAATATGCGAAACAATATGAGGATTATCTTCTTGCGACGAAGAAATCTTTAACGCACAGTTATTAACATGCTGAGAAGGCACGTCAGCCTCCATATTAACAGGCTCTGCATCTGGTATATCTGATACCAAAGGCTCATCAAATAACTTTCTATCCTTTGGATGTGTAACAAAATCCTGCTTTCTTTTTATGTCTACCACTGAAAATTCATTATTCTTTGGTAATATAGTTGTTTTTGTATATTTCTTATCTTCATTTATATTTGTGGGATTCCACCCAATAACTGAAGAAAGCAACTTCTTTTCAACTGCTAAATATTCT
>NZ_JBHIMK010000088.1:0-4859 GCF_042194085.1 Bartonella sp. MU70NMGDW | reverse complement strand
TCTTATCTTCATTTATATTTGTGGGATTCCACCCAATAACTGAAGAAAGCAACTTCTTTTCAACTGCTAAATATTCTTCTTCAACAGTTGCAATAGCACTATGAAGAATCTTTCTTTGTTCATCTGCTATTGCTTGTGGTATTTTTGCTGTTACAAATTGATATTCTAGTGTTTCGATAGCCCGTTTATAAATCCGCTTACGCACTTGTGGTGTAACATTATTTTGTGCATTAATTGCCTTTTTTAAGATTCCAACGAAATCTACCATTTCCTCTATAATCTCTCTTAAACTAAGCAAAGAAAGCCTAGCACTCAGGCTAAAACAGCTTTATTTTAGGCTCATAAGTTTATTGTCATTTATATTGGTACAACTATTGTCATAGTGTAAAATGAATATGAAAAATAAACAATGTCATTTTACACCTTTCTTTCACGCACTCTTAAAAACTCTTTTTGTTAAAAGATATAGAAGTGAACAAAAGATCTATATGGAAACCTAAAAATAATAATCAATTTGCAAAAGGATCTGTAATAAGAATAGTATCTTCACGTTCTGGACTCGTAGATAATAAAGCCACTTTTGTGTTAATCAGTTCTTCAATATAGCGTATATATTTAACAGCCTGCATTGGTAAATCTTCCCACCTCAATGCATGGGCTGTTTTTTCCTTCCAACCTTCTAATGTTTCATAAACAGGCTTCACACGGGCTTGGGCTCCCATGGAAGAAGGTAAATAATCAATCCTTCTACCATCAAGCTCGTAACCAATACAAACTTTTATTTCATCCAAACCATCCAAAACATCAAGTTTTGTCAATGCTATACCTTGAACACCGCAAACTACTACCATCTGACGGACTAAGACAGCATCAAACCAACCACATCGACGCTTTCGACCCGTTACAACACCAAATTCATGCCCACGCACTCCCAGAAATTCACCAATATCATTTATCTGCTCTGTAGGAAAAGGCCCTTCTCCAACACGTGTGGTATACGCTTTTGCAATACCCAAAACATAATGAATTGCACTAGGTCCCATCCCTGAACCTGTACATGCCTGCCCAGAAACTGTATTCGATGATGTTACGTAAGGATAAGTTCCAAAATCATTATCGAGTAAAGCACCTTGCGCACCTTCAAAAAGAATGTGTTTCCCTCCTCTATAACCTTCATCTAAAAGACGCCACGTACAATCCATAAAGGGCAAAACTTTATCCGCAACTTGCATCAATTCATCATAAAGCGCTTGAGAATCAATCTCTTCCCCCCCCATCCCACGACGTAAAGCATTATGATGCCTCAAAAGCCGCTCAATCTTAGCCATAAGTGTATCTTTTTCTGCTAAATCCATCACTCGGATAGCACGACGTCCCACCTTATCTTCATAAGCCGGTCCAATACCACGCTTTGTTGTACCAATCTTTAAACCAGATAAACCGCTTTCTCGAATTGCATCAAGATCACGATGTAAAGAAAGAATCAAAGGAGCATTTTCAGCAATACGTAAAATTTCCGGTGTAATTTCCACGCCCTGATCACGTAGCTTTTTCAACTCTGCTACAAAATGATGGGGATCAACTACAACACCATTCCCAATAATTGATAATTTGCCACGCACTAAACCAGACGGTAAAAGTGATAATTTATAACTAACTCCATCAATAACCAATGTGTGGCCAGCATTATGCCCCCCCTGATATCTCACCACGATATCTGCTCTCTCAGACAACCAATCTACAATTTTACCTTTGCCTTCATCACCCCATTGTGTACCGACAACAACTACATTGGCCATAACTTTCTCCGTCGTGTTTGGTCAAAAAACCAGCATTCAAAAACAAATACTTCTTTATAACGAAACCTTAGAGCAAGTGCGACTCCTCATTTCAGATTTTTCTCAATCTTCAAGTGATTAAATTTTCAAATTTATGATAATAAAGATAAGCAAATACCAAAATATTTTAAATCTGTCATTTTTGCTACAATTGTCATTTTTGCTACAATAAAGTAAAAAATTAGAGATTTTAATTTGTGCGTATCCAACACCTGACAGAGCATTCATTCCTCCTCTTAATCTTTTACAATTCATGTAATATTTAGAGGCTGTTTGTCTGATACAAGAATACGAAAGATTATCATGATCTCTCGTATTCTTTTTCTGTTTAAAAACACGTTGTGAAAATCACCAGTAATTATTTAAAGCTGTGCTTTTTCAACTTGGAACGCCCACTCAAGCCATTGTGTTAAAATTTCAAGATCAGAAGCCTCAATTGTTATACCCGCCCAAATTCGAAGCCCCGGAGGAGCATCGCGATATGAACCAATATCATAAGCAACCCCTTCCTCATCAAGACGTTTCACAACCGCTTTTATGAAAGATACTCGCTTTTCCGTATCCAAAGCAGTAATCACTGGATCCACAATATCTAAACAAATAGCGGTGTTAGAACGCACTTCAGGATCTTTTGCCAAATATTCTAACCATGGTGTTTTGCGAACAAAAGCATCAAGTACAGAAAAGTTTTTCTCCACCCGTGCTCTTAATGCCGCTGAACCTCCTAGAGATTTTGCCCACTTCAACCCATCAAGAAAATCCTCAACACAAAGCATAGAAGGTGTATTGATTATCTTTCCTTTAAAAATATCTTCGTTCAATTTTCCATTTTTTGTCATATAGAAAAGTTGAGGCATAGGCCAAGCTGGAACATGATTCTCAAGCCTCTCAACAGCACGAGGACTTAAAATCACCATACCATGCGCAGCCTCACCTCCCAAAACTTTCTGCCATGAAAAAGTAACAACATCTAATTTTGAAAAATCAAGATATTGCGCAAAAGCTGCAGATGTTGCATCACAAATGGTCAATCCAGCCCGCTTATGGGGAATGAAATCTGCATTAGGAATACGCACACCAGAAGTTGTCCCATTCCATGTAAAAACAACATCACGATCAAAGTCAAGTTTTGTTAAATCTGGTATTTCACCATAAGGAGCTTCAAAACGACGTACATCAGAAAGCTTTAATTGCTCGACAACATCTTTATTCCACCCAAATCCAAAACTTTCCCACGCCGCCATATCAATGCCACGCTCACCTAATAGAGACCATAGAGCAGCCTCAACAGCACCGGTATCTGAACCTGGCATAATTCCTATACGATGATCAGAAGGAACCTCAAGAATCTCACGGGTTAAATTAATAACTTCAGCAAGTTTTAATTCTGCTTCTCTAGATCTATGCGAACGCCCAACTAATGCATTTTTAAGAACATCAAGAGTCCAACCAGGCCGTTTGCTACAAGGACCTGAAGAAAAATTAGTATTATTGGGACGACTGCTTGGTTTTTGTAACATTATCATTATTTCTCCCCTTTTAGATGTTTTTCTTTCTTTATAAAGAAAAACAAATTATTATAAAGACTAATCAATAATCTTTTTAGAAAAAAGTCAAAAATATTTTCTATTATTTCGTATGCTTAAAATTCACGGAAACTTTATAAAAAAATCTTTCTTAATCATGCTTCTCGATTGATTCTTTTATTTTTTTGTATCATCACCACGATAAGACAGCATTCTACTAACAATACACTAACGCGTCCAATATGCCTATCAAATTTATTTTATGATAAAGATTCATTGATAACTCTCTAGAATAGGGAGATAAACTTATTAAAAAATCAATTATTTTTCTTTTGATGACTGGACAGAGAAAATTTTAATGTTATAACCGCAAACGCTTTATATTTTTTATGAAGCATGCCCAGATAGCTCAGTTGGTAGAGCAGCGGACTGAAAATCCGCGTGTCCGTGGTTCGAATCCGCGTCTGGGCACCACTTTTTGTTTTTCCTTATTTAATATCTTGTTTTTATTATATTTTTAACATGATGGATTCGTAAATAAAGGTTAGGGAATAGGATTTTGTGACATGGCTCTCAATTATTGCGAATCAGGTTTTTTAAAGGGCATAATCAACTTTTTACTTAAATAAATCTGAATGCGTACCTGTCCTATCAAAATGGATGTGCTCTTCGTCAACTATATAAATTAACAACCAATCGGATTCTATATGAAGATATCGACGAGGCTTTTAATTTCCTTGTAATGCATGATCATTTAAAATAGATAGCAATTGCTTCTTATTAACTAGAAGTTGCATAACTTCTGTGAACTTTCGCATATCTTTTCCACGTTTTTTTGCTCATTTTACATCCTTTTTAAACTTTCCTGAATAACTCACTGAACGCATAATCAAATATCCAATTGCTTAATCAAATCAGCAATATTTTCAGCATAAAAAACATCTTCATTGCTATCATTTTTATGAAAAGTTTCAAGCGTTTCTTTATTGGGTATCTTATTATTTTCAACGTACACACGAATAAGATCACGTAAAATTTGAGATGCTGAACAGTGTTTTATTTCAGCTATAGCCATAAATGCGCTTTTTAGATTTATATCTACTTTAGCTGCTATAAGTCACTTTTTTCACTCATAATATTTCCTCTTTAAGAATATTAATGATTATACATTATTTAACTTAGTTAAACATAGTGTAAATTATCATTAATATTAATTTCTTTTCTTAAACAAAAAGTTTTTCAACTTTTTGTTAGTCACTTTTTGAGGTGTGAAAAGCTATTATCTACGGCATCCACAAAACGGGAAAAATCTATTACGAACATAAAGACAATCAATTTCATGATACGTGACATCATCTTTAAACCTTGGTAGGTCTCTATCATCTCGTGAAGGAGCTGTTGTTCTTTTTCTGTAAGACCTTTATCTTTGCTGCTTCGTTTCTTGACCATCTTTCCAACCACATAAATGGGCTCCCTGCTTGTTATGCTTCAAAAT
>NZ_JBHIMK010000087.1:0-2500 GCF_042194085.1 Bartonella sp. MU70NMGDW | reverse complement strand
GAAAGCGAGTCTGAATAGGGCGTTCAGTTCGTTGGATTAGACCCGAAACCGAGTGATCTAGCCATGAGCAGGCTGAAGGTAAGGTAACACTTACTGAAGGGCCGAACCCGTATCTGTTGCAATAGATTGGGATGACTTGTGGCTAGGGGTGAAAGGCCAATCAAACTCGGAAATAGCTGGTTCTCCGCGAAATCTATTTAGGTAGAGCGTTAGTCGAATTCTCCAGGGGGTAGAGCACTGGATGGGCTAGGGGTCCTCACCGGATTACCAAACCTAACCAAACTCCGAATACCTGGAAGAACTAACTAGCAGACACACGGCGGGTGCTAACGTCCGTCGTGGAGAGGGAAACAACCCTGACCACCATCTAAGGTCCCCAAGTTATGGCTAAGTGGGAAAGGATGTGAGGATCCCAAAACAACCAGGATGTTGGCTTAGAAGCAGCCACCATTTAAAGAAAGCGTAACAGCTCACTGGTCTAAATAAGGGTCCCTGCGCCGAAAATGTAACGGGGCTAAAGCCATACACCGAAGATGTGGATTTACTCTTCATTGAGTAAGTGGTAGCGGAGCGTTCCGTAAGCCTGTGAAGGGAGACTCGTGAGAGCTCCTGGAGGTATCGGAAGTGAGAATGCTGACATGAGTAACGATAAAGGGAGTGAGAGACTCCCTCGCCGAAAGTCCAAGGGTTCCTGCTTAAAGTTAATCTGAGCAGGGTGAGTCGGCCCCTAAGGCGAGGCCGAAAGGCGTAGTCGATGGGAACCACGTTAATATTCGTGGACCTGTGGGTAGTGACGGATTGCGTATATTGTAAGATCTTATTGGATTGATCTTGCAGTGAAGCAGTTCCAGGAAATAGCTCCCACATATAGACCGTACCCCAAACCGACACAGGTGGACTGGTAGAGAATACTAAGGCGCTTGAGAGAACTACGTTGAAGGAACTCGGCAAATTGCACGCGTAACTTCGGAAGAAGCGTGACCCTTTAGCGGGCAACCGTTAGAGGGTGGCACAGACCAGGGGGTAGCGACTGTTTACCAAAAACACAGGGCTCTGCGAAGTCGCAAGACGACGTATAGGGTCTGACGCCTGCCCGGTGCTGGAAGGTTAAGAGGAGATGTGCAAGCATTGAATTGAAGCCCCAGTAAACGGCGGCCGTAACTATAACGGTCCTAAGGTAGCGAAATTCCTTGTCGGGTAAGTTCCGACCTGCACGAATGGCGTAACGACTTCCCCGCTGTCTCCAACGTAGACTCAGTGAAATTGAATTCCCCGTGAAGATGCGGGGTTCCTGCGGTTAGACGGAAAGACCCCGTGCACCTTTACTATAGCTTTACACTGGCATTTGTGTCTGTATGTGTAGGATAGGTGGTAGACTTTGAAGCAGGGGCGCTAGCCTTTGTGGAGTCATCCTTGAAATACCACCCTTACCGATATGGATGTCTAACCGCAGTCCGTTATCCGGATTCGGGACCGTGTATGGTGGGTAGTTTGACTGGGGCGGTCGCCTCCTAAAGAGTAACGGAGGCGCGCGATGGTAGGCTCAAAACGGTCGGAAATCGTTTGTTGAGTGCAATGGCATAAGCCTGCCTGACTGTGAGACTGACAAGTCGAGCAGAGTCGAAAGACGGTCATAGTGATCCGGTGGTCCCGTGTGGAAGGGCCATCGCTCAACGGATAAAAGGTACGCCGGGGATAACAGGCTGATGACCCCCAAGAGTCCATATCGACGGGGTTGTTTGGCACCTCGATGTCGACTCATCGCATCCTGGGGCTGGAGCAGGTCCCAAGGGTATGGCTGTTCGCCATTTAAAGCGGTACGTGAGTTGGGTTCAGAACGTCGTGAGACAGTTCGGTCCCTATCTGCCGTGGGTGTTGGAATATTGACAGGATCTGTCCCTAGTACGAGAGGACCGGGATGGACGTATCTCTGGTGGACCTGTTGTGGCGCCAGCCGCATAGCAGGGTAGCTATATACGGAAGGGATAACCGCTGAAGGCATCTAAGCGGGAAACCCACCTGAAAACGAGTATTCCCTGAGAACCGTGGTAGACCACCACGTTGATAGGTCAGGTGTGGAAGTGTGGTAACACATGAAGCTTACTGATACTAATCGTTCGATCGACTTGATCGTTCTCATTTCCTATATCCATTCTTAAATTATAAAAATTTCCAGCTTCTCATCATTCATGCTTTTTGCTGACTTGGTGGTTATGGCGGAGTGAACGCACCCGATCCCATCCCGAACTCGGCCGTGAAACGCTCCAGCGCTGATGGTACTTTGCCTTAAGGCACGGGAGAGTAAGTCGCCGCCAGGTCTGCTAAAGGCATGATAGATAACAATTCAAAAATAAAAATGTAATCAGATCAATGCTCAATACTCAGAGTAGACAATAAAAAAATCTTGTTCTAAAATATGTGACGCGGGGTGGAGCAGCCCGGTAGCTCGTCAGGCTCATAACCTGAAGGCCGCAGGTTCAAATCCTGCCCCCGCAACCAA
>NZ_JBHIMK010000086.1:0-6668 GCF_042194085.1 Bartonella sp. MU70NMGDW | reverse complement strand
GCATAACAGGGACAGTTTCGTTGAAGAAAACTGATTTTGAAGTTGCAAAGGGTATAGCGATCTATGGTAATAATTCTGGTGGTCATGTTTCATTAGAAAATAAAACAACTCTTGCTGGTGACTTGTTGTTGAAGGCTGAGAATGATTCTAATATATCGGTTTCGGTTGATAGCTCTATTGTTACAGGCGATGTTCGCGTTGATAAAAGTTCTTATGCAAAATTAGACCTGGCTAATAGTTCACAGTGGATTCTAAAAAGAAGTGTGCAGAAGAATTTGGGTACTCCAGATTTAGGATGTGTGGATTCATGCGTTTCTTCTGTGAGACTTGTAAATAGTGCTATTGATTTTAGATCTTCCGAATCTGGAGAGAAATATCAAACTCTTCATATTGGGAATGGGAAAGGAACAGTTTATGCGGCACAGGGTAATGCTGTAATTCATCTCAGTGCACGTTTAAATCCTCATGATCCGAGTGATCAGCAAGTCACTGATCGGCTTGTCATTCATGGTGATGTTTCTGGAAAAACGAAAATACATGTACGGGGTGATGCGGCCAATGTAGGAGATGCTAGAGCGAATGGAAAGATTGCTCACAGTGTTTCAGTTATTCAGGTCTATGGTCAAGCAAAGAAAGATTCTTTCGAACTCGATGGCAATTATGTTGCACTGAGAAACTCACCTTACAAATATACTCTTCGTGCTTATGGTCCAGAAGCGACTTCGAAACAGGAGCATGTTCAGCAGAAATTTGTTAAGGATGGTGGAGAATTTTGGAACTTCCGTCTAGAAAATCAGTATGTTAAGTCTATGAGATCTGCTGCCCTTCCTGAACAATTTGTAAGGTCTGTTGTTCCACAGGTTCCAACTTATCTTGTCTTGCCTAATAGCGTATTCCACGCTGGTTTGATGGATATTAGCAATCAAAATAAGCAGTTGGAGACGTTACGGATGACTTCTACAGGAATGGTAGAGGTTCGTGAAAATCCCGCTTTGTACTTGCGCGGCTATGGTGGAAGTTACCGTTATGCTTCAGATCTTTCCGCACTTGAATATGGTTACGACGGCGATCTTAGTTATAATGGTGTAGAGGCAGGTGTTCTGCTGCAAACTATTGAAAATGCTGACAGTGCTATATCCTTTGGCGTTATGGGAACTTATGGAAAACTTTCTCTGCAGCCTTTGAATGTTGAGCAAAGCCAGAAGAGTGCATTTGATAAATGGACTGCTACGGTATATGGTAGCATGCAGCATAATGTTGGCTTCTATGTCGACGGACTTTTATCCTATGGTCTGTTCAAAGGTGATGTTCTCACTCTTGCACGAGGTAAGACAACAACATTGAAAGGTAAACCTTTGAGTGTTTCCTTATCTGGTGGTCAGACAATTGCTACAGGATATAAGGGTTTTGTCTTTGATCCGCAGGTTCAGGTTGTGTATCAACATCTCCAGTTTAATAAAGCTCGTGATATTGACAATTTTGATATTGAAATGGGTAACCTTGATCAGTGGGTGGCACGTGTTGGTGGACGCTTAACCAAGACTCCTACAGGCTCTGAAGGTATGGATGCTGTTGCTTTCTACGGTAAGATTTATCTTGCTCACGGTTTTGAAGGAAAACAGTCTGTGCATTTCAAGGATGCTTTCAAGTTAGGAGCTTTTGGTTCTTCATTAGAGGCTGGATTAGGCTTTAATGCCAAATTGTTGCCACAGTTCTCTCTACATGCTGACGTCCTCTATCAACATAAGCTTAATAAGGCTGGTTTTTCTGGAACAAGTTTTTCTGGTGGAGTACGTTATCAGTTTTAATATAAGGTACAGTATGTACCTTTTAAAAAAGGCAGCACATTGTGCTGCCTTTTTTCTTTGTAACAACTTGTGTTGCTCTTAAAAGCTTTTCATCTTCTTGATTGAGCAAAAAAAGACATAGTTTGTTTTATGCATGAGAGCGCTTTTCTACGCTAAAGCGAATTCTCTTAAAATTTATGCTGTTTTGGTGCGATAGAATGCCTCGCGTTTATCGGCTTTTTAAGCGTTCAGCAGTCCAGTATGCGTTAGGTTATCCTTTTTGGTACTCTATTGATATTATCTAATATAATATTTGATGTTTTCTAAAACTCGTTTTTGAGAGTTTATTTTCCACTGATTTAACTCATTGTTTTATTTATCTCCTTGTGGATTAATTTTTTAAGGTCACAAGGTTTAGTTGTTTTTTTAATTAATTGCACGCACTGATTTTATTTTTTCTTTACACGAAATACAGAATGCATTATACACCTATAAAGTGTGATTATTAATTATTCTCTTATAGGTGGTTTTGGCGTAGAGCTTCTGCCAAATGTATTGGGATAATTCATTGCACAGTTCAGATGAGCATGATGCATGTTCTTTTTGTTACACTTTTCGTGTTTTGAGGTGTGCAATGGGATGTTTTGCAGGTGCTTTTATTTTTAATGAGAGGGGAAGGAAAGTTTCGAGGGAACTATGATTAAAGTTTTTAGAAATCATGTATGTTTATGTGCTTGTACAACAGCTATCCTCTCTTTGCTTCAAAATGGAAGAGAAGTGTATGCGGCTGCAGAGGGGAAGGATAGTAAACCTTATGTTATAAAGGTTATCCCAGTTGTCTCTGCTAATTCTTCTCCTCATCTTAGCGGGAGTAATAAGCATAAGCTTCCTCTTAGAGGAGAAAGTGGGGGGAGGAATTATTATACTCCTGATATGATTCATGTTGGCGATAACGATGAGGGTATTCGTGGGGGGAGCGATTATCGTGAGCTGAGTGGAGTGGATGGAGAGAACGGATATCAGAAAAATGTAGATAATACGGTTAAAAATGAGCGCTCGGATGGAAGAGGAGTGAATCCTGGGTTTTATTACTATAATGGGTTGTATTATATATGCGATAATTGCGGGGAGTCTGAAGGGGAGTCTAAAATTGATAATAAATCTTATAGGATTACAAATAAGAACGTTTCCAATTATCCTGATGAACCTACTGCTATAACGGTAAAAGGAATAGGCACAAGGGTTAGTGGGGAGGATGTAACGGTTAGTAGTCAAGTTGCTGATAAAATTTTTCTCGTGGGGGTGCATGTATTAGAGAACGGTAAGATTGTTTTGAAAGATCCGATTATCAAAAATACAGTTATAGCCCTTCGTGCGAGTAATGGCGTGATTGAGGTAAAAAATGGCAAGATTAAGGAAAGTAATGAGGGTGTTGACGCAACAGAGAATTCGTTTGTTCTTTTAGAAGATACAGAAATTAAGACCGCTAATGGGAACGCAAGCCTTTTAAGTTATGATCATTCAGAAGTTTGGATGTCAGGTGGATCAGTTGATTTTATGAACAGCCATGGGATTTCTTCGATGTTAGGTGGGGAGGTAAATCTCGAGAATGTTAAAATTACTGGGAAGGGTGACAAAGGTAAGGATCGTGCGGTTGTGCATACGGATTTAGGGGGGGCTGTTAATTTAGAGGGTACTACTATTCGTGCTATGGATGTCCATGGCATATTATTAGAAAATACAGTCGATTCTATTCCTCTGCAGGAAGTTAAAGATTTATCAAATGAAGATTCTGGTTCAAAGATTCCTGTGACTGAAGTTAATATGAAATCCTCTTCTGTTACTGTAAAGGGTAAGGGATCTTATGGTATCTATTTGCGGGGAGAGAAGCCATGGAGTGAAGGTGGGGATAAAAAAGAAGAAATTTCATCAGAGGAAGAAAAAGCTTTACCACGATTAGAAGTTGTTAATTTGGATAAAACAGAGTTTTCTGTTTTAGACGATGCGGCTCTTTATGGTAGAAACATTATTTCTGGTGCGGTGGGGTTGGTGCACAGCACTCTTCGTTCAGGGAATTTTTTATTAAAAGCTGAGGAAGGTGCTTCTATAACAGTTTTGGCTGATGCTTCTACTCTTGAAGGTCGCACACATGTTGATAAAAATTCTAATGCCGAACTTTATTTGGGAGGCCGTTCTAAATGGATTTTACAACAACCGTTGCAAAAAGATCAACATGATGCTGCTCATGATTCTTCTATTTCACTCGTTAGTCTTATGGGTGAGAGCTCTATTAATTTTAAAAGAGATGAATCTTCTTCTGCTGATGATTATCAAACTCTTCGTATTGGAAAGGGAAAGGGTGAAGTTTATAGAGCACGGGACGGTGCCTCTATTTCCCTTAATACATACTTGAATAGTGGTGGTGCTCTTGATCATCAAAAGACTGATCGTGTTTTAATTCATGGTGATGTTTCGGGAAAAACAAAGCTCCAGGTGCGTGGAGTTTCAGGAAGTCCAGGAGGATATACGGGAAGGGGAGGAAATGATCAAGGTATTTCAATCATTCAGGTTTCTGGACAAGCAGAGCAAGATTCTTTTCAGTTGGAAGGTGGTTATGTAGCATTAGATAAATTACCTTATCAGTATAAGCTTTATAGTTATGGTCCAGGGTCTCATTTGGGAAAAGCAAGCATGGATCAAAGATTAGTTGAAGGGAACGGAGAATTTTGGGATTTTCGCCTTGAAAGTAGATCTATAGATTCTGATGTTAAACCTAAACCGGATCCCGATCCAATTCCAGGACCAGAACCAGCTCCGGAGCCTCATCCTAAGCCGGGAGTTAGGGTTGTTGTTCCGCAGGTTCCGACTTATCTCCTTTTGCCTAATGCCTTACGTCATATTGGTTTGATGAATGTGAACAATCAAAATAAGAGATTAGAAGCTTTACGAATTTCCTCTGGGGGCTTATTAGAAAGTCGTGAAAATCCTCTCTTTTTTGTGAGCGGTTATGGCGGCAATCATCGTTATACTTCAAATCTTTCTGCGCTTGAATATGGTTATGGCGGCGAGCTTGATTATAATGCCATAGAGGCAGGCGTTTTGCTGAAAGCAATCGAAAATATGTATGGTTCCACTTCTTTTGGAATTATCGGGGCCTACGAGAGATTTTCTTTGCAACCTTTGAATGTTGAGCAGAGTCAAAAAAGTACATTTGATAAATGGTCAGTTACAGCATACGGTGGTATGCAGCATGATGCAGGTTTTTACGTTGATGGTCTTGTGTCTTACGGTTTGTTTAAAGGTGATGTTCTAACAACTGCACGTGGCAAGACGGCAACATTAAAGGGAAATCCTTTAAGTGCTTCATTGACTGCTGGTAAAACGTTTATGGTGGGGGAGAACGGTTTTGTTTTTGATCCGCAAGTTCAAGTTGTTTATCAATATCTTCAATTTAATAAAGTGCCTGATGTGGATGGCTTTGATATTGATTTAGGAAAACTTCATCAGTGGATAGGGCGTGTTGGAGGGCGTTTAACAAAGAGGCTGGTCGCAACTGATAAGGCTCAAGTTGTTTCTTTCTATGGCAAGCTTCATCTTGCTCACGGTTTTGAAGGAAAACAATTTGTGCATTTTAAAGATGCTTTTCAGCTAGGCTCTTTTGGTTCTTCGTTAGAAACTGGATTAGGTTTTAATGCCCAATTGTCTCAAAAATTTGCGCTTTACGGCGATTTGGTTTATCAGCACAAGCTAACGAAAGCTGGTTTTTCTGGAACTAGTTTCTCTGGTGGTTTGCGTTATCATTTCTAGTTTTGTTGCTGTTTCTGATTAATCTTTGAAAAAGCCACAAGTATAACTTGTGGCTTTTTCTCATTCTCTATTCATTTTGTGTTATAGCCTTTTTACGAGAGTGTAACTTTGCATATCTTTAATATGCTTTTGGGTTGGACTTCTTTCATTTTTTTGACAAGTTTGAAGAGTTTGTACGTTATCGTTTCAAAACGTGTATTTCAGAGTGATAATTATATTATTTATTATATGCCGATTGATAAAGATATTTTTTAATTCAGGATGCGGAAATATTTTCAATGCATCTTATGATGAACCCATAAAAAGCATTTCTTTGCATATTATATGTCAGATTGGCAAGGGGATAATCGTCTAAGAAAGGAGTCAATATAATTTTGAAAATTACCTTAAGAGGAGAGGATTTACAATATTAGAAATTGGCAAAGGAAAAGAAGATACTCAAGCGCAATGAGGGCTATATCCGATGAACTTTATATTATATCCGCTGTCGTTGTGAAATGGGGATGGCAAAAATGAGAGATATCTGAGAAAACTGATGAATGAGAAACATAATGACATATTGTTTTTGGAAAATGTGTTTTCTTAAAAGGAATGCGTTAAATACCAGGATGAAGTCATGTATGATCTTTACTTTTTAAAGATCCGGCTCTGAATGCGTTTAAATGTTATCAAGTTACATTAAAAGGAGGTAGTAAAAATAGGAACTGATTTTTACACGTTCCTACTCTTTATTAGGCTGTCTTGCCACGAAGTTTGCCTAAAAAGGCATAGGTAAACTCTTGTTTTTCAATTTTGTTATATGTTTTGTCTGCTTACAAATACATATTGTTTCAATATAATATCTCTATCGTAAGGATGTTGATTATACCCGTTCTGGTGGGATTAGACAGCAGTTAAAGCAGGCGTTTTTAATGCATGTCAACCGATTAAGGCTATTTTGGAATAACAACTTTAAAGGTGATTTTTCTGTCGTTCTTCAGTTATATTTTTGCAATTTTTTTGTAAAAGCGACAGATTTAGATTGTATTTTTGAGTAATTTTTTAATTCCATATTTACATAAAACACAAAAAATA
>NZ_JBHIMK010000085.1:0-6678 GCF_042194085.1 Bartonella sp. MU70NMGDW | reverse complement strand
AGGGATAGTTTGCGAGCAATTTGTTCGATGCAAGACAACTTAACATTGCAGTTACTTTTTATCACTTGAAGCTGTGAAAAGAAGGCTAAGATAGATAAAAGAATGTAAAAAATGAGGGATACATTTTAAAATAAAAAATTATAATTATGTTAATTCCACACCAGTTGCTGCTGATATTGGTAACAAAAGAAATTTGACTAAAAAAATTATCAAAATTATTGAGGACATTCCTCATAGCATGTAGACTAGATCTTTTTGTTGGTATGGGTGGGATTTTCTTTGAGCAGAAATTGATTCTATCCCCTGAAATTAGCAATAATCTCTCCGGTGATGTCGTAAACTTTTGGGGGATGTTACAACGTCACTATCGTCCTTTTATGAAAAATCTAGCATTTCAGATGAGTAGCTGTGAGGAGTTTCAACGTTTAATACAGTAAGACCCAACAACTCTCACGGATTTAGAATGGGCTTCAAGATTTTTATATTTACAGCGATTAAGTTTTGGAGGGAAGGTAAATCGTACGATGAGAGTTGGAATCCGTCGTAGCGCGTGGGTTTAAGTCTTTCCAATTTGAAGGCGTGCTAAAACTTATTTGCCTCTGTTTAGCAGGTGTTAGCATTGAACATTTAAACTGGTCTGATTTTATTGTGCGTTATGATCATCTAAAAAACTTGTTTTATCTTTCACCACTTTATTGTGGTTTTGAAGGTTATTCCAGAAAAGATTTTTATAAGCGGGAGAATTATCAGCTGATGTCTAAGCTGCTTGTATAAATAAAAGGGAGGTTTCTTTTGTCTTTAAACAATATGCTAGAAATTCAAAAAACTTTAGTTAATTTCATAAAAGAGATTACACCATCTTATACAGATTGCTCTTCAAATAATACAATTTCTGGTAAGGAATAGGGCACCACCAATTTTGATTTCTAAAAAAGAAACAATACGCATTAAAGAGTCTTTAAATTTGCGGACTTTTTGAGAATCCTTTCAGAATCTTTTGCAAAAAGTGAACTGATAGAAGATTTGCTATCAAAATATAGAAACTTTTCTAACAAATTACGAATAAATCTAAAAATATATATTACATATAAAAAACAGTATGATACGCTGGCAGACTGGGCTTTAGAAACAAGAATCAAAGTGTATAAAGATGCATAGAGGTGAGATTGGTATGGATCATTTTTATGATTCAATAAAAATTAAAGAAAAAATTCTATATCAAAAATTTAAGGTGGTTTAAAAGGTGGACGGGCAATGCATAGAAGGATGAACGAGAAGGTGAATTAGGTGAGGGAGATTTATAGATTATCAGCATCTTTTGTATAAAGTGTCTCCTCAAGGTAAATATTGTGATGAAGTAAGACAGTGGTTGAATGTTCAAAAAGATAATACACGCTCTTAATTTTTCCGTTATACACATCACAATAAACGCCGTGAAAGGCACGGTTCTGTTACAAACTTTCTCTAAAAGCAGCATATGAGTTTGCAAGATATTAGAGTGATGTTTTAAAAGAAGGTAATGGTCCCATTTTATTTCAGGAACAAGTTATCTTAAAACAGCAAAGCAATATTTTTCAAGAAACTGCAAAAGCGACTTTTGAAAGCAAAAAAGCAGAGTTAAAAAATGAAGGTAAAAACGGTTTCTGGTTTTCTCCACTAGAGTTGCATGTTATTTCCCACATAGGGAATTTACTACAGAAAAATTAACAGCCAAGATCACTCACAATGTTTTTGCGCCACTTTAGCATGAAAAAGCAGATACCGTGCGGAACTATTTGTCTTATCTTCAACATCATTATTACAATTAGAAAGCTGAAACAACGTCATTCACAAATCACATAAAAGCTGTCCATTGTTCATTATACAATCCCGTGGATTGTTTTTCTTAAGCATGCCAAATCCTATTTTGTTGAAGACAGAACGTTGAGTATCATTAGTTCTTTGAACGACGACAGCAGTGCAATCCGTAAAATCTTTTCTCATCTTCTTTAGTAGGATAACAAAGATGCTCTTGGAATACACCAATAGACTCAATCACTTTATACAAATATAACCTTGTTGAATCCTTTCGCTTCAACTCAGACATCTCCGTCACTCTAATTAAATCCTATCGACCACCAGAGCGTTTTTATCCTTTAAGTTCTTTTACTTTTAATCTGAATATATCGACCTCTTTCAAATCTTTTCATTGATTAATCTTTCAGAGGAATTGTATCCTTAGCACTTTATTTTCCGTTTATGCCTCCAACCACATAGACCAGCACCTTGTTCATTATGTTTTAAATATTTCTCGCCAAATTTGGACTAATCACATTGATATCTTGTCGATTCAAATAAATTGGCAGCCATCCAATACAAGAAGTTTATTCATTCGTCGCGCAGCCAGTTAGAAAGCTTAGTACGCATAGCAGCATCAGTTTTCTTATTAATCTTCATTTTCTACCTTAAGCCGTGTTGTCCTATTTTGAAAGCTTCCTTTGTTTGCTTTTGCTTCTCAACTTGTTTCCCAAGAAAAAAGGCTTTCACTAAAGCTATAAGAAAAGCTGCTATGGTCACTGATGTCATTGTTAGATATTTTTTTATCCATAAGATC
Source organism: Bartonella sp. MU70NMGDW (assembly GCF_042194085.1). Classification (NCBI taxonomy): domain Bacteria; kingdom Pseudomonadati; phylum Pseudomonadota; class Alphaproteobacteria; order Hyphomicrobiales; family Bartonellaceae; genus Bartonella; species Bartonella sp. MU70NMGDW. The sequence continues at coordinate 4,085 of NZ_JBHIMK010000085.1, read as the reverse complement.
ATAGGCGGTGTTCTTGAAAGCGTTTAGCAATGTATACCATAGCTGTACAAGCAGCTAAAACCATAATGCCTGCTAAAACCCATTGAACAGGACCATTTCCTGAAAAAAGCCCTCCAAGCCCTGAAAAAGAACCTATGATTGGTGCAAGAGCTTCTACTTTGCAAATACCTGTTACACCTTCTGATTCTACTACATGATAATTTGGAGCAACATGAGATCCTTTCGCCCATAATCCTGCTTCGGCTGCTCGGCGATTGACAAGACCTTGGATACGTTTTCCTCCTACTCTTGTCCATTTTTGTAATTCAGTTGGTACCACTTCATATGCACCTTTATTGAGCTTTTTTAAAAGTGTAGAATTGCAAAAGGCTGTTATTCCTACGTTATAGCAAAATGATACTAATGCCGCGAATTGTTCATTGTTTAAAGGAACGGTAACGGCTTTTTCAACAACGAGTTCACACTCTCTCAAATCCTGACAAAGGATTTTTTCAGCTTCTTTTTCCGTAATTTGCATGTCTTTGTGGACGCTTGGAGCACCAGCAGCATTTGTATGTCCATAACCAATTGTCCATACACCACCAGAATATTCATAAGCCGATAAACGTAAGCCTTCCAATTGCTTAATCAATGCAAGCCCTTCTTTTGATATTTTTCGCATTATTCTTACCTATAAAAAAACCTACACAAAGCAGGATATGAATCGAAAACTTACATCTACTCATTTTTAAGAACAGAACAGCGAAAGGGCATAATAAATTCAAAATCTCCATAGTGAGTTATGTTAAAATCCATATCGTTTTTTGAACAAATATTATGCTAAACACCATTCATTTTGCAGCAATTGATCTCCATCTCAAGATAATAACTTTATAATAGATCCATTTATAGTCAGATAGATTTTACTCATAAATTCTTACAGTTGATCCAGAATGATTTAGAAGAACTTTACTTAAAAAACTTCAATAATCCTGATGAAAAAAAGCATTTTTTAACAAAAAAATAAGAGATATAATAAGTAATGAAATAATAGGTATTGATTTTCAAGTAATTGCATAACCCATAAATTACACCATAGAATTATTTTCATAAAAACAAAAAAACATTACAGTTGAATATTATAGATCTACAAATTATCTTAGAATCAACACGATATACACGTAACGTATTATACATATTTAATAAAAAAATCTATAGTGAATTTAACTATTATTTATTTTTTCCTCTAATTGCTTAATTTTCTTAAAAATATCTTTATGAAGGATTTTAAATAAAATGTTATATAAAACATAATCGATATTTTCTCCCTCTCTAGTAGTCTGTTTCCAACTAAAACAATATAGTAGTGGAGCATATTCAATATATGGACCAATGATATTGGATAGTGTTGTAAAGAATATTGTATTGTAATAAACTTGAACGATGATTTCGGTTTCATATATTTTTTCCATATGAATAACGCTTTCGTCTTTTTCATATGAAGCGTTTTATGGGGCATTTGAGGCCAATGGTATCATCTTTGTCTAGTGATGTATTGGCTACGTTTCCAGAAGCGTCTTAAACAAATCAATCAAGCTATTGAAATCTTTTTAGAGGCAATAATACAAGAGATACAAAAGATTTTAACAAAAAGCCGCTTGAAGATATGGGAGGTTCTCTCCTCCTAGCATCTCCGCCCATTTACATAACATAAAAAAGAGAAAGGTAATGAGATGATATTTGATGATGGCGATAGATATGTAACAACCCGTGAATGTGTACAGCTTTTTAGTGTATCCACAACAACGATTCGCAATTGGGTGCTTCAAGGGGTTGTTTCCGGAGCCATATAAGCTATGGAGAGCGGTGAGGTGGAGAAAGAAAGAGATCTTAGCCTTTACTCCAGAGAAAAATACGGAGCAAATAACAACAGATTAGGTAAAATTGTATAAACGGTAGAAGGTGGTCTAAAAGGTGGTTTTCAAACAGATAATTAAATAAAAAATCTGGATGTTCTAATATGATAAAGAGAAAATGCGGTGCCGCATGCCGGATTCGAACCAGCGACCCCATCATTACGAATGATGTGCTCTACCAACTGAGCTAATGCGGCATAGGTTTGTAAATCAATGAGACAAAACTAATTTGAGGGTAATAGCTAAAAGTACGTATAAAAGCAAGAATGCATTTTTTCAATAATTTATAAAATATGATAATAATTTGCAGGAGAAGTATGTAAAAGTCAGAGGACAGTATTCTTTGATCTTAATACTATAAATGCTTTCCAATTTACGATAGCACTCAAATTAAGAAGCTAGGAATGTAAATCTTGAGGATGGAAAAAGGTGTCAAGATAACTTAGTAAAGATAAAAACATTTTCTGATTCTTAAGAAAGAAATTTGTTGAATAAGTGATTAGGAAAAAAAGATCATTATAAACCCTTTATAATGTGAAAATAAGATGAGTAGAATTAGTTGAAAAGTTACTTCTTATTTTTATGGGAAGAAAAAGGGGGAGGATTAATAAAATTAATCACGTTTTTTTATTTAAGATGGAGTAAGAATCATGTCGGATGAAGATCGGCTGATAGAACTAGAAATGAAGCTAGCTTACCAAGAAAAATTCATTGAGGAGCTTTCTCTAGTAGTAACTAATCAATGGAAAATTTTGGATGAGATATCTAAAAAAGTTGATGTTTTAGCGAGGCGATTTTCAGATTTAAAAGAACAGAGTGTTACTGAAGCTGTTGTTTTACCATTTTCTCAATAGGGAGAAGGTGCTTAAAAATTCTTCTGCTAATAGTCTCTTGGATTTTTTTAGATGTAATAGGGTGGGTATCACAATGGGAGGAAGCTGCGAAATATTCTTTATTACAATTGCAATTATTTACAGATTAGTTTTTATTTAACGCATTTTGTTAGACTTGTAGAATAATTTTTATAAGCTTCTTCCTTAATTTCAAGAAGTTCTAATTTTATAAAGAGTGCTGATATTAGAAGACGTTTTTTATATGTGATTTCTAGTATTAAAATTAAGAAAAGTTTTTGTGGAGTATAGAGAAGTATCCATAAAAATATATGAACTTCAATATGTTAAGTTTTTTCTGTACAGAGTTTTCTATAGATGGAAGTTAGATTTATTCGCTACTTTTTTAAATTGATACAAATGAAGTGATGTTATCGTTATCTATAGAAATTATAAGTGAGCGCATATATTTATAATAAAGCGTTTTAATCCATTTTGATGATCAAGTGATTTGCAGTTGTTTTAATAGGGTGAGGTGCTCTAAGCGATATCGGTTGTGTATAGTATAAAGAGCTCTAGAAGTCTTTTTCAAGATTAAATGTATTCTTCGTTATATGTACATGACATTTTGTGAAAAGGTTTTTGTTTTTCGTAATTTAAGATATAAAATACTATTGCTAAAGCACCAAAGATAGACCATGCTGGTAAATAAGTGAGAGTAATGCAAATTGAAGATAGAAAATCAGGCATTACCTTGCATAGAGATTGGTTAAGGTGATAGACATCTGTTTGCAGAAGGTTTGTTAAAATTTTATTAAAGGGGGTTGTTGTCCAATGTGATGTGATTACAGAGTGTGCGTTATCAATGACCAATGCTATAATAGTTAGTGTAACGAAAATGAAGGACATTAATTTAAATAAATGGTGGAGCATATTTTTTCTTAAAACTTCAACGGGGCATATATATATAATGCACAAAAAAATAAGGGGTTGCATTATGATAAGAAAATAATTTTACGTTTGTTTTGTGTTTTTTGAAAAAGGTGCCTGATTTTTCGATAAAAGTTGAAGTTAGGTTCAACAAAAGTAATGAGGCATGATGTCTGAAAAAAAGCACAATGAATTGAAGCGTAGCCTTCAAAATCGCCATATTCAAATGATTGCTTTGGGTGGCGTTATTGGGACAGGACTTTTTTATGGGTCAACCGAGGCAATTCAATTAGCTGGTCCCTCAGTCATTTTATCTTATCTTGTCGGCGGGCTTATTATGTATTTCATTATGCGAATGCTTGGTGAAATGTCAGTAGAAGAGCCGTCTTCAGGAGCATTTAGTTTTTTTGCTTATAAATATTGGGGGAGA
>NZ_JBHIMK010000084.1:0-6737 GCF_042194085.1 Bartonella sp. MU70NMGDW | reverse complement strand
ATATATACTCGGCTTCATTTAAGCGGTGAAAACACTGTCGTTTATGGTGGGCATGTCAGTTTTCCACATGAGATGTTTTTTAGATTAAATATTTGTTGGATTTTTGTAAAACGGTGTCTTTTAGGGTTTGTGTGATCGATAAAGAGAGGAAAAGGGGTGTTTGGGCTTGTAAGCGCGTCATGTATAAGCGCGTATAGGGTACGTGAATAAAATATTTATAGGGGATTATAGTGCTTGCTTTACTCTGAGAAGAGTGCTAAGCGAATTTACCGCGCTGGTGGCGTGCTATCAAATTTGAAGAGTGGGAATTTTAAAAGTGGGGGAGTATCCGTATGATCGAAGATAAATCACAACACCAATCTGCCCATGAGGGAAATAAGGCTTTCGTATCACAGTCAGTGTTGGATCAATCGGCAACTTTCAAAAAATGGATGATGCTTTCAACAGGCGATTACGTCATCATTTTGTGTTTGGCTATCCTCTTGTTGGTGCTTTTTTCCGCGACTGTCTATATGGAGCCTTTGGAATTTTTTCATGTTATATCCAAAGAACAGCTCCAAGCACTGGGACAAACGAAACAAAAAAGTTTTCAGGAAATAATTCAGGAGAGCCTTGCACATCCTTTTAAAAATCCTATCATCGAGCATTTGCTTGATGCGGGGTGGAATAGTGTTTGGGCTTTTTTATGTTTCTTACCGCAAATGATTTTTTGTTTTCTTTTTGGTTTTTTTCCGCTCTTTTTTGTCTTTAACGCCATATTTAAACGGGATGTGAAGGAAATGATGAAGCTGTGGGAAACCTTGCCAGATCAGCAACAGCTAAACAACCAATTTCTGACAGAAGACTATAGGAGGGGAAAGTGACCGCTTCTTTAATCATTGGAATGTTGATCGCCGTAGGGACGGCAATTTTTATTTGTTCTGCAATTTTTATGGTATTCCTTTCTACCATGGTGACAATCGTTGCACTTTATTATTCGTTGATAAAACGGACAATCTTGTTATTGGTGACGCAGCGAAAATTAAAAAAGGGTGCAGCGCAGAATTTGAGGCATAATCAGGCAGAGGGTAGGGGACAGAATACAGTTCTTGCAACACAGTTCAGTGCCTTTTCTTTTCAAGAATCTTTGCTTCTCTCAAAAAAAGATTATTTTATGATCTTTTCTATCGCTTTCGTTATGGTTGCACTTTGCACAGGTGTTGTCGTTTTTTTAGCGTTTCTTCCAAAATCTGCAATTTTTTTGCACAATTACGTGCCTATTATAGTGCTTCACATTATTGATTTTGTCATGAAACTGCTGTTGTGGTTCTGGGTATGTATTGTTGTTTCTTTACCTGTCATTTTAATTCTCCATAGTTTCCTTCAGTATGGCGTGCAAGAAACAGTAAAGGAATTAGAAACATTTGTTTGAGCAGAGGATAAAAATGATGATTTCACATCAATGCGATAGGGAAAAAAAGGGAGCATTATGATGCAGCATTTGGCTTTTTTAGGGTTCGTTATCATTGCCATTTTAATGGTTATGGTCGTTGTTAGGCTTCCTTACTTGTTAATCAAGCATATGAGGTTATCTTTTAAACTCGCTCAAGGCTTGAAAAAGAGTACGACGCAACAAAAACAAGCCATACAACAATTGCGCAATGATCGGGGAGAAATGAAAAGACACAATCTCGTATTTAAGACCCTTGATGCGAAAATGCGCTTTCTTAACTTCAAAGAATCTCTGCCTTTTTCTTCAAAAGAATGTAAAATAATCTTTTTTATCCTTATTCTCTTTTCTGTTTTGCAATCTGCTTTCTCTATCGCAAATTTTGTATGGTGGAAAAATGATAGTGTTGCCTTTATTATACAGCTGTTGAGCCTTCTATGGTTAGGGATTTTTCTCTTTTCTCCGATCATTGGGATCATGTGCATAAAGTTAACGAGAAAATTAAACAAAATACTTCCACAATTGGAAGAAGCGATACAACAACGCGATCAGGCAATGCGTATGCAGAATGTGGAAGGGGGACAAAATGACGAGTAGTCTTATAACATTAATAGCCATTTCTTTCCTGTGTTTTATGCTTTTAAATGTTTTAATATGGGTGCCGATTTTTATCATTTATTACGTGTTTATCAAGCGTGCGCGGCTTTATTGTCGCGTGAAAAAGGAACTGAAATGTGTGCTTAATGAACGCGATATTGCCTTAAAACAGATCTCCCCAAAATAAAAAAGCAGCAGAATGTTTGATAAAAAACAGCTTTCTCTTGTTTGGCAAGACTATAAAAAAATATTTTATATTTCTACGGTCATAGTGACAGCTCCAATAGTTATAACGGTTGTCGTTCAGATATGGAGAGGAAGGGACTTTGTTTCTCTTGTTGTATTCGAGCCACTAGCATGGATGCTTGCCAGTGCTTTTTTATTCTTACCGATTGTTTTTATTATGCGTTTTATCGTGACACGTCAGTTGAAGAAAATGATAGGGCAATTGGAAGAAGAGGTTGAGCAGAAAAAAGCTCTCGTCATATTATACGATGTGAATGAGGGGAAAGTGAGCGAGGGGACAAAGTGAAGAAAGGCTTTTGTTTGAGTGGGGCTTTTGCTTGAGCGGGTGCGGTGACAAAGTGAAAGGATGCCATAAGCCTTGCCTTTGATATGTTCATTAAGGGGCATGGGGTGCACTTCTCGTTTTGTGCTTTTTTTATATTTGTGCTGTGTTTTGAAAAGAATTGAGGCTCTTGCTTGAGAGGGGCTCTTGTTTGAGCGGGTGCGGGGGCAAAGTGAAAAGAGGCTTTTTTTGGGTTTTACTTGCTGTTGGTGTTTTCTTTAAGAGAGAAAATCTTGTAACTTATTTTCTTTTTATCAAGTATAAAAATGTGTCTTACCAAGCGATATTGAGAGCGAAAAATCTATATTAAAGCACAAGATGCGGCGGTGGTGTTTGGGGCAGAAAAATCCATTTTCTGAGAAAATGGAGAGGCAAGGCGCATAAAGAAGGCGTGCCAAAAGTCCAAGTTTTTGATCAAGACGTTTTGCTCCATGGAAAGTGCAATAGTGCTTTTAAAGAGCTTGGGGTGGAGGGGAGAAATTGAAAGAAAAGGGGGGGACACCTATTTATTTACGAGACCGCGAGGGGCAGTTTCTCTTTCTGGATGAAAAAGGTTTTGTGCAATTTGATTATGGAATTTTGGGAGGCGCTGGTATACATGCTGCAGCTTGCCAAATATTAATCCTTATCATTTTGGGGTTTTGCTAGATTGACAACTGAGCTTTGAAGCAAAGGGGTGGATTTTAAGGCAAAGGAATTGAAAATTTTTGAGGAAAAGGTAAGCGCCCAGTGATTACACCGTGTGCTTGAGGAAGCTTTCGATAAGGGCAATGACTGAGGTTGATCTGGGAACGAGGTTGGTCTGGGAACGAGGTTGGTCTGGGAATGAGGTTGGTCTTGGCAGCGTGTTTGGGCTTTCAATAGAGCACCCTTCTTTGGGAAAAGAAAATTGTAGCCCCCCTCAGTTGACTTCTTATTTGCTGCGCACCCTTGGGGTTTTGGCATTGCTTGCTGATATTAACACTTGATAGCTTTCTCACAAAAGCTTTATGGAAGGTGAGAGGCTGGGCTTTGAAAAAAATATCAAAAAAGTCCATTTGGGCGGCTTTTTGGGTGGTTCAAATCGTCATAAAGACAAAGCAACTTCGTTACGATTTTTTTGCATCAGTTGGCTTCTTCTTTGCAAAGAAGCTTATCTTCCTGAAAATAAAAAGAGCAGTGATTAGAATTTTAGAGCCTCAGACCCAAATTTGTGCAATAGAAGAAGATATTTGTATGAACATTTAATCGACGAGAAAAGAGAAGCCTTAAGACAACAGAGGATACACTGTGCGTGATAAAAACATGATGTTTGAAGGTAATGGAAAAAAATGCAACTCTGATATTGTCTTTATAAAAGATGAGGGATACAAGCGCTTGATATTGATGAACCCTCATTCATTGTGAGGACGAAAGCTTCGGTTCATGAAAATGGCTTAAAAATTGAAACAAATGAGGGATAAAAAATGAGGGGCAATGGAAAAAATGCATCATTGGACGAAGAGCCACGGTCGTTTTCGCTTGAAGAAGCGTTTTTGACAAGCAAAAATTATAAAGTCATCTTTTGCATTGCTTTCATTATTAGCGCTTTTAAAGTGGCACTCGTTATATTTTTTGAGTGGGATTTGACAGAGTGGTCGAATTATATTCTGTTCATTTTAACATTAATATTGGGTTTTATATCAACGCTTCTTTTTGTGCTTATTCCTGTTGCCTTTGTGGTCCGCATCATTTTTACGCGTTTGTTGAAAAAAAAGATCAAGCAGTTGGATCAAGAAATCTGGCAGCGGAGCAAAACCGCTTCTCAACAAAACAGCGCGTGAAGGGTGGGGAAAATGATAGATATTATTGTTGTACTCTCGTGGGGTGTGGGCTTGACGCTTTTCACGCTGCTTTCTGCTGTGGTCACGATGTTCATTTGGGCATTGTATTATTCTACTTTCAAGCGGGTGAGACTGTATTGCCAAGTGACAAAAGAATTCAACCGCGTGCTTGAACAACCTATCGCTTTTGAGCCGTCTAGTGGAGCAACGCCGATGATTAAATCATCATCTGAGGTAAAAGAGTTTTCTCTGTCTGATGAGGAAATCCTAACGATGGAAAGTGCAACGGCGCTTTTAAAGAGTTTGGGGTGGAGGGTGGAAATTGAAGGAAAAGGGGATCATTTGGCCACCTATTATTTACCAGATCGTGAAGTGCAGTTTCTTTATAATGCTGAGAAGGGGTATCCGCGATTTGATTGTGCAATTGCGGTGGTTTCTGGTATCCATGCGGCGGCTTGCCAAACGATAGACCCTTATAATTCTGGAGGCTTGATTGCTCTCGAATTGAGTTTTGATGTGAAGGGGTTGGAAATTTTTGAAGAAAAGGTAAGTGCCCAGCATTTACGCTGTGCACTCGAGAAAGCTTTAGAAAAGGCAATGACAGAGGTTGATCTTGGCAATATGCTTCGCTCTCAATATCGCATCCTTCCTTGGGAAAACAAAGTTGTGGTCCCTCAGTTGGCTTCTTATTCGCTGCGCTATCTTGCAGCTTTGGCATTGTTGGGTGATGTTGAAACCTTACACGCTTATCACAAAAGCTTTCTGGAAGGTGAGAAACTGGGCTTTGAGACAAGCATCGAAGAGGAGCATCTGGAACGCGCGATGATAATCGCTAAGGCGGTAGAAAAGACAAAGCAACCCAGTTACGATTTGCTTCAACAGGCGGCAAAGGATTTTTCCATGGAGGTGGAGAGCTATGAATATTTTAGAGCCTCAGATCCTAGTTTGTGCAATAGAAGAAGAGATTCTTATGAAAAATTGATCGAGGAAAAAAGAGAAGAATTAAGACAACAGGGATATTTCGTTTACGAAAAGGACGCGATTTGTGAAGTTGATGGAAAAAACTATCGTCCTCATATTCTTTACATAAAGGATGGGGAGTTAGAATATATGGATGTAGAAATTAGGATTGATGAAAAAAATTATTGAGAAAAAATAAAGCGTTTAGATAAATTAAAAAGAGCTTAAACCTAAAAATAGAGCGTAAAAAGCGCGAAGTGTAAAAGCAGAGGGGATCAATGCAGGAGAAAAATGCGCCATTTGAAGAGTCTTTCTTTTCATTCAAAAAATTGACGGTGCCTTCAGTGGAAAGCCGTAAAGGGGTGGGGAGTTGTGAAATAATAGGGCGTTCCTTTTTCACTATGTTTTGCACATGTCTTATCATGATGGCTTTAGAAGTTCCTGCGGGTGCAAAGTCTCTGGTACAGCCGTTGCAGTGGATAAGATGGGAAGGAATTGGTTCTTTTATTTTTCTCTTGCCGGTGTTGATTTGGTTTTGTCTTCTTACACCTCTTCCTATTTTGTGGGGGCTGCGCTCCGTTAAAGAGCGTAAATTGGAAAAAATAAAGCAAAAATTGGAAGAAGAAATAAAGCAGCAGGAGATTAATCAATGAGGTTATACGCATGAGGAGTGAGGCCGCGGTTTTTATTTTGTTTCTGCCAATTGGATGTTTTCTTCTAAATGCAGTTACAGTTTTTGCTATTTTTGTGAATATGATTATTGTGGCGCCTTATTATTCTTTAATCAAGCGTTTGAGGCTCTATTACAGAGTGAAAAAACAAAGACGTTTGATGAAAGAACAGCCGCAGCATTTTTGTTTCTTTGAAAAAAGCGGAAAAGGGAAAGAGAGAGTGCCGCAAAACTTAGCACTAGAAACACAGATAAGTTCTCATTCGTTAAAAAAATGGCTCGCTTTTTCACGCAAAGATTATATCATCCACGCATGCCTCTCTTTCATTATTATGTTTTTCAAAGTTTATGTCTATGTGATTTTCTTTAAAGGGATCGATGAGATAGATGAGAGCAGATTTGAATATATTGCCATTCTCTTGTTTTTCTGGTTTTTTTTTATCGGTATGTATTTTTGCAACGATCCCTGTTGTTGTGATCCTTCGTGAAATTTTAACTCATCGATTGAAAAAGAAGATTCAGCAATTGGAAGAAGTGACTGAAGAAACCCAATAAATCAATTTATACCACACAAATCAATTTATAAAGAGAAGGGAATAAAATGCATTACGCAATGGCGGCAGCTTACACGCTGATTTTGATCATTCTGCTGGGGGGTATTTTTGATTTGTTCTTAACAATACCCATTGTGGCACTGTATATTTCTTTTAT
>NZ_JBHIMK010000083.1:0-6887 GCF_042194085.1 Bartonella sp. MU70NMGDW | reverse complement strand
GAACAACGAAACAGTCAAATGCCTGCCTATATCTTCATCATACAGACATCCGTATGCCTTGGCTTTCTAGGAGCCGGCTTTGTAAAAGTGCATCATACCCAAAGCACACTGTTTATCATCGGCATCGCCACAATGATCGCAGGCATATTAGGTTTTATTGTGAACAGTGCCGTACAAAAAAAGAAACAGAGAGAATTTGATAATGGTTAGTGGACGAGGCGTTTTTCTCAAGCAAACCATACACCCCAAAAGGACATGACAATCACCGCCCTATCAAATCCCAATAAAATCCCTATCAAATCGTTGTATCCCATGCAACCCCATACCAACCCAATAGGACTTTGATAAACCACTCTTTAGTGTGGAAGAGCTAACAACCGTTCCCAAAACTTGATATTTTAAAGCAAAAAAAACGATAACATCATGCAACAAGATCCTATAGGCTTAAATTTTTACCATGGAACAGGTGGTTATGTGTGGCAACTGGCAGACTATATACGACATGACTTGAATGAAAACATCCACACGCTTGAATTGCAAAAACCAACGCCGCCCATAGCCATCAATTCTTTCGCTGTCTACCCAAGTGAACTCAATCCTTTATCACGCGTTCAATGGGCAAAAGATGTACAAATAATAAAAAACAAACCAGCACTCATTGGCAAACGGCAAATACAACCCATCACCATTGTTTCTACAAAAGGAGCGGCATTTGGCGGATTCGACTTTCCCACATTTGAAGCACTTCGTGAAAGCTGCATTGTCCAATCACTAAGAGAAATACAATTCTATAGTACTCTTCTTGCCTCTGGAAGTCTTTTGATATCACTGCTACGACACGGTCTCATCGAAACAGATCAAAAAGCATTTTCAGAAAATGATGCAACCGCTCTTTTACGAGAGCCAACATGTATTATCATAGATTCTTCTCTTGGCAGTCTTGCCATTAATCAACTCAATGGGCGTACAATCCGGCTTCATGAAAAAACAAAACATCTCTTGAAGCAAGCCACCACACCAATACGTATTCAATATCCGCTAGAGGATTCAATAAAGTTTTTTATAAAAGCAGGAATGCTACGATTGGTAAAATTATAAGGATAAAAAGATGCAGCTGATAAGACCTGGCATGGGAACAGAAAATAGTGCACAGCTCATTTATGCGCTTATTCAAATGGCAAGACCGCGCACAGTCATTGAAATCGGTGCTGGTGATAGTACGCGCTTGATTGCTAAAGCACTGCAAAAAGCAAAACAAGCATGGCAACAAGATAAAAAACTTTTAGAATCCTCCACCTGGGAAGAGCGCACAGCTTTGCTTGACCCTTCAGGAATCCTTGAGAATTACGAACCTCGGCTTATCACCATTGATGATTTTACAGTCGAAGGTCAATCAGCAGAAGAAGCATGGCAAAAACTGCTTCAAGACGGTATTGAAAAAGACATGGTAACATTTATCCATGAGAATTTCTTCTCTCTCGATGATGAAACGCTCAAATCTTGGGGACCAATAGATTTTGCTTGGCTTGATGCTGGTACTCCCGCAGATGATGTGCGATTTGTTATAACCCTTTGGGAACACATCACCGCGGGTGGTTATCTTTGTTTGCATGAACCAACCATGACCTCAACCGTTGCGCTTAATGGGGCACAGCGGGTGCGACGTGTCAGAACCCCTTTGTGGGAAGAAATTCTCTACCGGCTTGATGGCTCCTATGAAGCTTTAACACTCCCCGAAAACCACAAATATCGCCAAAGTGGTCTGGGGATTATTCGCAAACGCACCTCTGCGGAACAAATTGTACGCGCACAATCGCTACAAGCAGAACTCATAGAAATCAATGAACTGCCCATTCGAAATGATATTTTGCCCATGGGAAAAGAAGCACTTCACAAACGCAGCACACGCAATTCGCTGATCTCTGCCATGACCTCACCGACACTACGCGCTGTTTATGCCGCCATTATCCTTGGTGCAAAAAATCTTACTGATATCCTCAAACATGTCGATTCAGATGCCAAAACCATTCATAAATCCATCAATCGCCTTTTGAATCTGGGACTTATTCACAACACAACAGAAGGATTTCAAGCGAGAGATACATTATGGCAAGCGCTAGAAGAAAAAAATGAACGGAATAGGGAAAATTTAAGCGACCGCCATTTAGAAACAGAAGAGATGCTATCAAAAATTGGTGAAGCCTTTCAAAAGGAAAAAATCTATAGCGAAACGGAAGTTTCCAAGATATGCAATCTCTTTACGGTAGACTTTGCCCGATTACGGCGCACTCTTGTTGAGAAGGGGTTTTTACAACGCCATGGAGGCAAATATCAACGCATGCGCTAAAAGAGGATGAATAACCTTCCACTAAAAAAATATAATTTCATTAAAAGGTTATAAAATCATTCATCTCATTCATATGTTGACAATCTATGGAGCGGTTAGTACATCCCCTTCATAAAGGATACATTAGAGTAACAAGAATGCGGGGGAAAAACAAAAATGTGGGGTGTCAGTTGGTTATCAAATAGGATTAGAAACAGTCAAAACCATCAAGAGAAGATATGGGATCAAGGTCTCAATGACCTGACGATTATTGCGCGAACACCAAGGCATAGTGTTGTTGCTCAACCCAGATCATGCTCGATATTTCTAAAAACATCGTAGAAAAACAAAAAATAATATTCTTGCAGTGGACTGACCGGTAAATCAATAAAGATACTATTTCAACGAAATGTGTTCAGCGGAAACAGGGCTCATAAGACGTCCTCAACAGATACAACAAAATGTATTTGATCATTTAACAGCACTTCTATGGAAATTCCATGAGCAAAAATAAAATTCCTTTTTTCATCTATAGCGCAGTTTTTCTTTCTGAATTTTCCTTTTTCTTTGTACTCCCTCTGATTGGAAACTCTTCTCTCATAACTGCTGCCAATGTTGCTTTTTATCTCGCTGGATCAGTAATCCTTGAAAGCATTCTCATGGTAACCACAACGGGTTTATTAGAAAAATTTTCGCGTAAACTCTTAATGGCTACCGCCTTTATTTTAAGGAGTATTGCTTTTGTGTGCATTATCCTATCGCTTACACCTTCTGCATGGTTGATCTTTTTTACCTTAATGGCTTTTTCGAAAGCAATTTCCAAGCCATTTTTGAGAGAAATTTTATCAGAACATCTCAATGGAAGTACTCTTAAACGCGCATTAACTCTCTATTCTTTTTTTCAAAACGCTGCTGTCGTTATCGCCCCTCTTGTTGCAACGAGTGCCATAAAATATAACGCATCGACCTTCTTAACGGCTTTTTTTGCACTCATTGGTTTGTATCTTTGTGTTTTATCCATTCAAATTGTTTATCATTACCCCCATAAAAAATTATCTCTTGAAAAGAACAAAAAAATAAAGAAGCCTTTTCTTTCTTCTTTAAAAACAATAATACATAATCGTTCTATCACTTATTTGCTGGTCACGGCTTTGCTTTGTGCATTCCTCATGGGAATTTTCATCACCACCACAACACTTCTCAATAAATTTGACAGCAATCTCGCCCCTTATAGTGGAATTTTCTTTTCAATTGTTGGCATCAGTATTTGTATCTGGCAAGGAATAATCAATAAACATCTCAGCCTTTCTGATAAATCAACTTTCTACCTATTATGGCTTACGGGAAGTTTTGCTGCATTTTTCCTCATGGGTGGCGTCTTTACCGCTGTGACTGCGTTAATTGCCTACAGTGTCTATGAATCTGTCATGGTTCCAGAAATATACTATCAAGCAGGGAAAACAACTACATCCCTCTCTGCCAGTGTTCTTTTTAGTTATATTCTTGTTATTTCAAATATTGGCCAAGCTGCCGGCTCATGGACAAGTGGATGGATCATCAGCCATTTCAACAATCACATCGCTTTCACCTTTTGCATGATTGTTGGTATCTCCGCCTTTGCTTCTTGCCTTTGCCTCATGCAAACTAAAAAAAAAATAAGGAACTTCAATGTCACATATAATTTTTGCTACTGGGGGGCACAACAAGGGTGCCCAAAACACTTCGCCATAAATGGCTCAATTATGAGTTTGTAACACACTCTGCGGCAAAGAAGCTCGAAACTGTCTTTAAAGATTGCTCTGTAAACCCTATTGCCAATTGCCTCACAGCTTAAAGGATTATGGGGGGATTTTTATTTGCACATAAAATTTGTCGCCTTCTCAAAGTAACATATTATCCATTTGCCTCTATGGTTGATCTTGAGACTTTGAGTTCAGCTATCGAAGAATTTTCTATCGATACCATCATATGCCTGCCAAGTTTTGCGGATAAACTTATTACGATATCTCGGAAGCAAAAATTAAAATGTCTAAAAAACCTATTCTATCTTTGAGAAACCTTTCAACCTGAATCTGTGTTGAAAATAAAAGACATAATCCCTGAATTAGATATTAAACCCCTTAGCTTTACCACAAAAGAAACTTCTCCAATAGGATTCCAGTGTTCCGAGATTGATGGTGACATTTATCATCTTTATGATCACATTCAAGTAAAGTCAAATCCTGAAAATGATGAATTAATTGTCTCTGTTTTTTATCCTGAAGATGTACCATTACTTGAGCACGCCACAGGTGATGTTGTTCATATTGCATAGGATCAATCATGCGATTGTGGCTATCATGGCCATACCTTACACCTGAAAGGAAGAACACTAACTTTTTATAATATATTATGGGAACTTCAATTTCTGTACACGATTTTACAAATCTCTTAAATCTTCAAGGTTGCACTCTTTCCGCGAAAAACCATGCAACGCATTATAATCAATCAATTTGAAAACGGTGTTGGCGTTTTATTGTTTATTGATTCACGTTACGATATTGAAAGAAATACCCTTTTATCATCCCTCTCATCCTCTTATCTGATAAAAGACATTATCAATAAATCACAATTTTTCCATGTTTGCTTTATGCAGAAATCTCAATTTATTCGCTCCTCAAGCTCTGAAAAAATAAAATCCTTTTTCAAACGACTGAATATCCTATAGTGCTTGATGGTGATTTAGTAAAAATTAAATAAGCTAAGATTATAACTTCGTAGATAGGTTCTTCATTATCACTGGAATCTTACACATTTTTTTCCTTGCTCTTAGCGCAATAAGCCTTTCCATAAAAGCATTTCGAATAAAACAAAACACAACCTTTAAAGTAATTTGCACAAAAGTATATTTAAGGTAGGGTAAAAAATCATCTGATTTGTATCTCCTTGTACAGAGGACAGAGATAGACACCTTGCGCATAGATATGTGGTTAAGCTCACAGGAAAGGTAAAAGCGTAAAAGAGAACAGCACCTCTTTTAGGTTAGCTTCTTCGAGCCTTTTAAGTGCAAAAATTACAGAGCTTAAGTTTTAGTTGAACAAACCCTATTGTAAGGGTCAGGCTGTTAGTTATAAGGCATTATCTCAAGCTATTAGCTATTTAGTGCTCAATTTTTCACAGACGGTGATACCTCTGAACTTCTTTATTATAAAATTGCTGCAAGAATGTTCCGCCTGCTTTGAAAAGACAAAAAACATCCATAGCTGATCTCTAAGAGCATGCTTTTGTGTGGTGTAGCTTTACAAAAACAGCTTCTAAAAAAGCCCCAAGCCTATACAGCTAAAGGAGGGGATGTGAAGAAGTATTATCTTTTAAGGATTAAGGAGTATGGCTTTCTGGTAAAAATATCGTTCTAGCTCTATAACAGGTAGCCTCTTGAACGATGTGGAATAAGGAGCAAAAGAGATACAAGAACGCCCTTATTTTTCACAAGCTTTTGTTCTCTGAAGATTATCTAGTAAGACTTAAGCGCGCGCGCCCCATTCCCTCAGTATAGCCTTCTCTATAGCTTATAAAACCCAATATTCCTATAGCGAGATAAAATTTAATGATCACGCGCTCTATAACTTCCCCTCCCCACTTGCCAGCTTCCATTCAAACGTCAGTACCGATGGCTGCAAAAGCAAAAAGCCACCTCTTCTTTTTCTCACGCAGAAAACTTTTTCTCCATCACGCTCATTTCAAAAAGAGATCGCAGAAATCATCAATTCTTCAAAGAACATGCCATCCTAGAAGCGGCAAAAGGTGCTAGAGCAGATGGCCCAAGAGATGATGTGAGATATCCCTTTCAAAACAGATAGTACATTGCGCCAAGGATAGGGATATACAGCGTCTCATGGCTTTCTCAATTATGATTTATGTATGTTAGGATAGGTGTAAAGAAGCTTTTCTCTAGATGCTTTAACGATAAGAGAATGACAGCAGATACAGAACCACCCTTACGTTTTTTTCTGTCTGTTCCGATACACAAGTTAACAATCCTGATAAAAACCAAGATTCTACTGCAATGGATACATAACTTCTACTAGCAGCTACGGATGAACAAGAGCTTTTTTTTCAAGTTACTTTGAGAGGCATCAGAGAATTTTTGAGAGGAATCTAGGTTAAGCGCTATTTTTTGCACTCTATTGTGAACAAACAGCAGCAAGTGGCATGTCTATATGGGGCATTGCATTTTTTAGAGAGGGAATATTTTCAAGCCACCCCATCCCCTTGTCATATTTTTATAGTTTTTTAGGCAGTTTGTACGTTTTATTCTTCTTCCATAGTGCTCTCGCAATTTCTAAAAAGCCCTAAGCCTATACAGCTAAAGGGGGAAGTTTGAGTGAAGGGTTATTCTATAACATTTTCGCTTACGTACATTTTTATATTTTCACGTTCTACTATGGTTGCAGAGTGATGTTTAAATGTGATTTGATTTTTATGGAAGAATTAGTTTTGGAACATTGGTTGCGGGGGCAGGATTTGAACCTGCGGCCTTCAGGTTATGAGCCTGACGAGCTACCGGGCTGCTCCACCCCGC
>NZ_JBHIMK010000082.1:0-6998 GCF_042194085.1 Bartonella sp. MU70NMGDW | reverse complement strand
GGGGTATATTTTCCTCATGAGGAGTAGGTGTTTGGGGGGCAAAAAATGATACAATCATGTTTGCTAATTTTTGCGCTACGTGTTGTTTACTCATATGGGGCCATTGTTCAACTTTTTCCTTACTCACGAGATAAACTTGATTTGTATCAGCACCCATGACACTTGTGCCATCTAGTTGAAGAGAAATATCATTAGCAAGAATGAAATCAGCTCCTTTTTCAACACATTTTTTTTGCGCATTGGCAATGATATCACATGTTTCAGCAGCAAAACCAATGACCAATGAGGGGCGATTTGGAGCGTGTCCAATCGTTGCTAAAATGTCAGGATTTTCGACCATATGAAGGGATGGTGGTATTTTATGAGCATTCTTTTTAATTTTGTGTAAAGACTGCGTTTGACTGCGCCAATCACAAACAGCGGCAACGAAGATGGCACCATCAGCAGGCAATGCGGTTTGAACGGCTTGTAACATCTGTTGTGCTGTTTCAACATGAATGGTTTTTACTTCTTGTGGGTCTGCAAGATTAACAGGTCCACAAATAAGTGTTATTTTTGCACCCAAATGCGCAAGAGCGGTTGCGATGGCATGACCTTGTTTTCCTGAAGATCGATTAGCAAGATAACGCACCGGATCAATTGGTTCATGGGTAGGGCCAGAGGTAACGATGAAATGGCGGTCAGAGAGAGGTTTTTCATGCACATTCAAAAGAGCCTCTATGGTAGCGACAATCGTTAAAGGTTCACTCATGCGCCCATATCCTATCTCGTCACGTTCAGCCATATTTCCGATTTCTGGTCCAATGATATGAACGCCATCTGCGCGCAGTTGTGCAACATTGCGAATAGTGGCCGGATGCGCCCACATGGACGGATTCATAGCAGGTGCAATTAAGAGTGGACAGCGTGCCGCTAAAAGGATGCAATCAGCCAGATCATCTCCTATGCCATTGGCTATTTTTGCAATGCGATTGGCTGTAGCAGGGGCTAAAATAATAAGGTCAGCATTACGTGCTAATCGGATATGTCCAATATCGTGTTCTTCTTCGCGTGAAAATAAATCAGTATATACAGTACTACCGCTTAAAGCTTCAGCGGCTAAAGGCGTAATAAATTTTTGTGCTGCTTTTGTCATCACAACTTTTAAGTGTGCTCCGCGTTCTTGTAAACGGCGCATCAAATCAAGTGCTTTATAGGATGCAATACTTCCTCCAATGATAAGAAGGAGAGATTTTGATTTCAATGATTGCACTTCAACAGCACTAGTATGAGAGAGTTGTGTGGTGTAAGGAGTGGGATTGCTTAAAAGGCGTCGGACTTCTTCTTCCATAGAAATACCATTTTTCGCGGCGCGTATGCGCAAAGCTTCTTTGGTTTCAGGAGACAGGTTACGAATAGTAATACTGGCCATAAAATACCTCCAAGAAATAAAATGATTGCAATGATTTCATTATTGATATTTTTAGCATATTAAGGAAATTAGAAAAGATGAAAAAAGTAAAAAGTGAGACAAACGCAACAAAGCGCAATGATGAAAAGGCTATAACGACCATAACGGTTTCTGCGACTTTGTTCGACAGCAAGTTGTTTGAGGGTGGCAGGAGAAAGATTAAAACCTGTTTTTCTCATTTGATCTAAATCTTCTTCTATCCGTTGGAAATTTTGAACCAATTGTGGTGTTTTGCGTGCCAGCGAAAGGAGAGCTTGCGCTCCTTCACTAAAGTCTTTTGCAACGCCTACGGGCCCTAAATTTTTACTAATCCATTCTTTGACAACAGGTTCAGAAGCTTTCCACATATTAAAAGTGGGGTCTAATGTGCGGGCAACACCTTCCACGACAACCATCGTTTTTTGCAGCAATAAAAGTTCAGGTCGCGTTTGCATGTCAAATAATTCAGTGACTTCAAACAATAAAGTGAGCAATTTAGCCATGGAAATGCTTTGTGCTGATTGTCCGTGTATTGGTTCACCAATAGCGCGGTTGGCTTGCGCAAAGCTTTCAATATTATGGTATGAAGGAACATAACCTGCTTCAAAATGGGCGCGTGCAACCCGATGGTAATCGCGGGTAATAAAGCCGTAAAGAATTTCAGCAAGGAAATGCTTTTCTTTTTTGCCAAGTCTTCCTGTAATGCCTAGATCAACAGCAACAATACATCCTTTTGCATCTACAAATAAATTACCAGGATGCATATCGGCGTGAAAAAAACCATCACGCAATGTATGACGAAGAAAAGATTGAATAAGCGTAATGGCAAGCGCCTGCAAATCAAATCCTGCTTCTTTGAGTTTGGAAATTTCGGATATTCTGATACCATCAATCCATTCCATTGTGAGAACATTACGTCCTGTCCGTTCCCAGTCAATACGCGGAACCCGAAAGCCTGTATCATGTTGAATATTTTCAGCCATTTCAGATATAGCTGCTGCTTCTAACCGTAAATCCATTTCAAGGCGTGTTGTTTGTGCTAAAGTATCCACCACACGAACAGGACGAAGCCTTCGAGAGGCAGGGATATAGCGCTCTTGTAAGTGAGCAATGAGATAGAATCCTCTAAGATCTTTAGAAAAACGCGCTCTGATATTAGGACGAATAACTTTTACAGCACATTTTTTCTTATGACCAGTTTCATCACTGTATTCAGCTGGGTGAACTTGAGCAATAGAAGCGGCAGCAATGGGGGGATAAAAATTTATGAATAAATCATCGATAGAGCGACCAAGAGAACTTTCAATTTGAGCGACAGCGGCAGTGCAAGAAAATGTTTGGACACGATCTTGTAGTTGTGACAAATCTTCCGCAATATCACGCCCAACAATATCAGGTCTTGTGGCAAGAAATTGACCAAGTTTTATGTAAGAGGGTCCAAGCTTATTAATGGCATACGAAATATTTTCAGAACGCTGTTTTTTTTTTGTTTTGCGTCGTGCTAATGCACTCGCTATACGATGACATAGCGCTGGAAATCCTTGAAGGTCATCATGAGGAAGAGCACTTAAAACACCTTCACGTGTTAAAACCCATCCTGCACGCATCAATTGAAAGTAAGGGGAAATTTGCACCATTTTTAAATTTTCCAACCTGAATGCAGTGCTGCAATCGCACCGGTGAGATTACGGTACGATACCCGCGAAAATCCCGCATGCTTGATCATATGGGCAAAATCATCTTGCTTAGGAAATTTGCGGATAGATTCAACCAAATAACGATAAGCATCACCATCATTTGCAATAAATTGACCCAGCTTAGGGATAGCATGGAAAGACCAAAGATCATAAATTTTATCGAGCCAAGGCATCTCGACATTTGAAAATTCTAAACATAAAAAACGTCCACCGGGCTTTAAAACACGAAAAGCTTCTCTAAGAGCTTGATCAATATGAGGAACATTGCGAATTCCAAAAGCAATAGTGTAAGCGTCAAAGCTTTGATCTTCAAAAGGTAGATTTTCTGCATTGGCTTCAACAAAATCAATCAGAGGAGCAAGACCATTTTTTTGTGCGCGTTTTTTGCCAACGTTGAGCATTGAGCCATTAATATCAAGCACTGTAGCATGGGCTTTTTGGCGTGAAGCATTAAGAATACGAAAAGCAATATCACCTGTACCGCCAGCGACATCAAGAACTTTCCAATGAGAAAGTGCTGGTGGGGAAAGCCAAGAAATCATGGAATTTTTCCACACACGGTGTAGCCCTAAGGATAAGATATCATTCATCTTGTCATAATTTTCAGCAACAGAATGAAACACACCATCCACCATGGATTGTTTTTGTGTTTCATCTACTCTTGTAAAACCAAAAGAGTGCTCCATGCCACCCTTGGCTCCTACACGTTCTGTTTCAACTGCCATGTGTATGACCTTCCTTATTTTTCTTTTATCGTAAATGAAATAAAGAGGGAATGTTCAAATACGAAAAAACAACGTATAAAACTGCGACATTTACACAGCTAAAAACAGAAGAGTACCTTTAGATATCAAGATTGGCAACGCTTAAGGCATTGTCTTGAATAAAAATACGTCTAGGTTCAACTTCATCACCCATGAGACGAGAAAAGAGTGAATCTGCATCGGTTGCATCATTAATTTTTACTTGCAAAAGAGAACGTGCATTAGGATCAAGCGTTGTTTCCCAAAGCTGTTCAGCATTCATTTCCCCAAGGCCTTTATAACGTTGAAGAGTAACACCTTTTTTACCATTTGTAAAAATGCTTTCTAAAAGGCTCATAGGACCAAAAATACGCTCTGTTTTATCTTTGCGACGTAACAGAACAGGAGGATGATATATGTCGATAAAATTTTGAGAAATGCGATCAATTTGGCGTGCGTCAGTTGAATTTATAAGTCCCACATCAAGCGTAACAACATCTTTAACACCACGCAAAATACGCTCAAAACATAAGTTTCCATCTGCTGTATATTGTCCACTCCAACCTTGTTCCATATCATCAGCAATCAGATTAAGGCGGTGTGCTATAGTATCTGCTATTTTTTGCGCTTTTTCTTGTGTTGCAAAGACTTCAAGATTAAAAGCGCCAACAATTGCTGCTTGTTCAACAATATTACGATCATAACGGGTATGAAGACCATTTAAAAGTTGACGTAATATACGAGCATCTTTAGCGAGTTGATACAAATCAGCCCCTGCACGAACTTCTCCCGTTGAAAGCTCAAGCGTTGTTTCTTCTAATCCAGTATCGATCAAGAATTCTTCAAACGCTGCTTCATTTTTAATATATTGGGAAGATTTTCCACGCGATACTTTATAAAGAGGAGGCTGAGCAATATAAAGATGTCCACGTTCAATCAATTCGGGCATTTGTCTAAAAAAGAAAGTGAGCAGCAAAGTTCGAATATGGGCTCCATCAACGTCCGCATCTGTCATGATAATAATCTTATGATAACGTAACTTATCCGGTGAAAATTCATCTTTACCGATAGACGTTCCAAGAGCTGTAATAAGTGTTCCAATCATATCAGATGAGAGCATGCGGTCGAAACGCGCTCGTTCAACATTGAGAATTTTACCACGAAGGGGTAAAATTGCTTGATTTTGACGTGAGCGCCCACTTTTTGCTGAACCGCCAGCCGAATCCCCCTCGACAATAAAGATTTCTGATTTTGCAGGATCACGTTCTTGGCAATCGGCAAGCTTTCCTGGCAGAGAAGTGATATCAAGCGCCCCTTTTCGTCTTGTGAGCTCACGTGCTTTACGTGCTGCTTCACGTGCTGTTGCAGCTTCTACCACTTTACTAATAAGAAGTTTTGCTTCATGAGGATGTTCTTCCAGCCACACTGAAAGACCTTCATTGACCAAACTTTCAACAATAGGGCGCACTTCAGAAGAGACTAACTTATCCTTTGTTTGTGAAGAAAATTTTGGATCAGGAACTTTGACAGAAAGAATAGCTGTTAATCCTTCACGGCAGTCATCACCGGTTAAGTTCACTTTTTCTTTTTTAGCAATACCTGAAGATTCAGCATAGCCATTAATTTGACGCGTAAGGGCACTTCTAAAACCTATCAAATGAGTTCCACCGTCACGCTGAGGAATATTATTGGTAAAACACAAGACTTTCTCATGATAAGAATCATTCCACCATAGGGCAACATCAACGCTCATACCATCCTTTTCACTTGCAATGTAAATAGGATTATCAAGCAGGGCTTTTTTTGATTGATCAATATATTTGACAAACTCCGTTAATCCACCTTCATAATGTAATTCAACTGATTTAGTATCAGCATGACGCTCGTCAACAAGGAGAATATAAACCCCAGAATTTAGAAAGGCTAATTCCCGTAAACGGCGCTCCAAAGTTTCAAAATCAAACTCAACCATAGTAAAAGTTTCAGAACTTGGTAAAAATCTGATTTCTGTTCCACTTTCTTTATCGCAATCGCCAATAATTTTTAATGGAGCATCAGCCACTCCGTGGGTAAATGATATTTCATGAATTTTACCATTCCGTCTGATTTGCAATTTAAGCCAAACGGATAATGCATTCACAACTGAGACGCCAACACCGTGTAATCCACCTGAAACTTTATAAGAATTTTGATCAAACTTTCCGCCGGCATGAAGCTGTGTCATAATAACTTCAGCTGCAGAAACACCCTCTGTTGGGTGGATATCTGTTGGAATCCCACGTCCATTATCACGAACAGAACAAGAACCATCAGCATGGAGTGTGACGTTTACAAGAGTAGCATGACCAGCTAAAGCTTCATCGATAGCATTGTCTACAACTTCATAGACCATATGGTGTAAACCTGATCCATCATCAGTATCACCAATATACATACCAGGACGTTTGCGTACAGCATCAAGACCTTTGAGGACTTTGATAGAAGAAGCGCCATAATCATCACTTTGTGCCGCTGAGGTTATTTCATCACTCATAAGTTAGTCCATTCCTGTGTTCAATTTACAATATTCTATCTGCTTTTTTAAAGCTTAATGTTCTGATCAGTTATTTATGGAATAACCACATTAAACATTTACCGTATATCAGAACTAGATTCAATATCTGTCGATATATAATGAAGAGAATGATGAAATGAGATTGTACTGTTATGTCGTAAAACTCCGTCATTTAGGGCGGTGATATAAGGAAAGTAAGCACTACCTTGATACATTAAGTATTTTTAAAGTGCGTGGTGAATATTCGGAGCAGGGTTTATTTGTATAATCTTTAGTTAAATGAAGCGCATGAGTGGATAGCCCCGAGGAATTAGTCGAGAGAAGCAGGATTGTCTAGACGTCAACGCTAATAGGAATCCTTTTCCTTTGAGAGTGGGGATGAGGTCAATTAAGCTTTACAATAATGATGCTATTTATTTTGTTTATTTTTGCATATGCGTGATGTTTCAAAATTAGTTATACATTTTTGTGTTAAACTAACAAAGGTCTTACTTGTTTTATCCATAAATCAATTTTCAATTCTAATGCTGCCGTATATTTAAAACAAAGGTTACGAGCTCTCTAAGCAGCTCAAA
>NZ_JBHIMK010000081.1:0-7286 GCF_042194085.1 Bartonella sp. MU70NMGDW | reverse complement strand
GACTTGTGGATCTTTCACATAATCTAAAGCTTGCCCTAACAATTCGGGATTGCCCACCAATTTGGCAAAATCACCAGCCTCAAGATCAAAGAACAGCGTCTTTTCAGCGGGAAGCGTCCAGAGCAGTGATGTTTTGCCGATACCGCTTTTACCGAAGATGCACCCTTTGATGCCTTTGGTTTCTTTCAAGCGTTCATCGGCTGAGATGATAGGAAGGCTCATTGGGCACCTCCTTTGCGGGAGAGTGCATCCACAATGTTTTCAGCGCCTAATGCACCTTTAGCACGCGCTTCTGTGTAAAGCTCACAGATGGCAGACAGGCGCTTATAAATGGCGCTTTGTTCTTTATCCAAAACCTGTACGGCAAACGCAAGATCATCCAGAGTTGCCTCATGGATCGGTTTGATGGTGTCTTCGGGAATAGCACCAAGCGCCAGAATTTGAATAAATGCCGGAACATGTTTGGCGTAGTAGCTGACTTTAATCAGTTTTTGTAACAATGATTTAAACATGAAAGCTCCTTGATTTCGTGGGTTAAAAATTGCTCTTTGGTCATGTCGTTTCCGGCTGCTGGGTTCTGACGCCGCCCAAAGAGCAAAGCGGTCGCGGTATTTCCTGTTGGGGTCTTCTATTTCCGCGAGAACCCGGCATATTTTCTTGCCTTCAAGGAGTTACTTACCGAAAGGGCTCAAAAACTGTCGGAAGCTCAGTGCAGATATTCCGCAAAGCCACGTTTCTTCAGCAATCCGCGCAATTCGGACAGCGTCCCGTAGAGGGTTGAGCGTGGGGTTTTTGTTTTGCGGGAGATTTCACTGATGCTGAGCGTCCGCAGATCAATCAGCAGCAACACCAGATGCGACGGCATCTGCTGAACAGCCTGTTCAAGGTCGATTTGAAGATCGCGGCTAGTCAGGTCTTCAGTTGTAGGGTCAGGCAAAGCATTATCTTCGCCGTCCTTATCCTCAAGCCATGCATCGAGTGAAAAGTTACTGATACGAGAGCCACGTTTTTGTGCGCGGGCTGC
The DNA here is from genome assembly GCF_042194085.1 of Bartonella sp. MU70NMGDW. NCBI lineage: Bacteria > Pseudomonadati > Pseudomonadota > Alphaproteobacteria > Hyphomicrobiales > Bartonellaceae > Bartonella > Bartonella sp. MU70NMGDW. Next base: position 6,262 of record NZ_JBHIMK010000081.1, on the reverse strand, counting down.
TTCAATCAGGCTGGCACATTTGTGGTTGAGGATGCGGTCAACAAAGGTCGACCATTTTGCTTTTTCGGGATCATAAGCCTGTTTGCGGGATATATAATCCAGCATGAGCTCTTGCTCGAGGTCCTCGACTTCTACGCCATGAATGGCTGAATGCCGCATCAGGCTGCGTGCGTGATAACGGACTTGGTTTACGACATAAGGATGAATGCCTTCATAGTTGTTTTTGCTCATGGTTTTTGTCTCCAGTTGCGGTTAGCCGCCACAAGGGCGGGTCAACTGGGACTGGCGAAAACTCACTGGAAGCCAGTGAAACGGTCCGTTTAAAGAGATACAAAAACAAAAAAAGCCCCGACATGCAGGGCTTTGGTGGGTGAAAATTTTTTTGAAAAAAAATTCAGGGTGTTCGGTGAAATTTCACCGAGGCGAGATTAGGCAAATCCAAAATACTTCAATTGCTCGTCCTAAATATCGAGAAATGATGTTTGCATATCTTGCAAGCTCAATTAGCGTAGCTGCGTTCCATCCAATATGGCTCTTTTGATCTGCGGAGCGAACTGATTCAGGCACAATATCCGTAACATATAGGAGGTGTTGATTTTGCGTTAGCGCGACATGTCAACAATTGAAGTGTAGCGTCCCGTATCAAGCAAGTTTTGCCAGTAATAGGCTTTGGTCAAGGCTGTCGTGAGCGTCTCATCCGGTTTAGAGGCTTCTTGAGGCGTGGTCTTTTGATAGCCTTCGGGAAAAATGATCATTTTTTACCACCGTATTTCTTGATCCGCATCAGCACCCGTATTGAAATCATATTGTTCGCCATCATTTTTACGCATTTATCCATGCTTGCTCCTCCAGTTTCTTGGTTGAAATGCCTTGCAATCGCTTGTCTTGCTCATCCAATTCTCGCGCCAGACTCTCCATGCTTGCAGCCCTGATCCGGATGTCGACAAACCCATAATTAACAATGACTTTTTCAATCATCAGCTCAAGGATGTGCTGCTTTTCAGCTGGATAAAGCTCTTTCCAGATCGGGACGATGTCATTCAAATTGCTATAAACCTCATGTTCCGTGATGGACACATCCTCTTTTTTGGCTTCTCGCCATGTTTCCATGATCATCTCCGGCGAGGCAAAAACGGCTTGAAGCTGGTTCAAAATCAAAGCTTCCATTTCGTTTGCGCTGACGTTACGAACTTTGCAATCCGTGTTGATGCCTTTGCGGTAGTGTTCACAGGTGTAATAGCGATAAAGCCTGCCACCTTTTTTACGGGTATGGTTTGCTACCAATCCACATTCACATTCGCCGCACTTCAAAAGTCCCATAAAAATGGCCTTGGTTTTCTTCCGCGTGATTGCGCCTCGGTTGATGGTGTTCTCTTTCACGGATGACCCGGACTTCATTCCACGTATCCATATCAATGATAGCTGAATGGCGGCCTTCGTAGTTCTGGTCCTTATGTTTGATCTTGCCGATATAGATAGGGTTCTGAAGAATTTTATAGAAGCCGCCTTTATCCAGTGCCTTGTCACCGATAACGCGTCCGTTTTAGTCGTACGCTGCTTACTGAGAACGCCCATGCGCGGCAGCATATTTGCCATTTCCGTGGAGGATTTGGTCATCAAAAACAGATCAAATATTTTACCGATGCCCTCAGCCTCGTCTGGTTCAATTACGAGCTTGCGGTTTTTCACCACATAGCTCATAGGCATAACACCGCCCGTTCACATGCCTTTGCGTTTGGATGCCGCCAATTTATGGCGGATACGTTCGCCGATAACTTCACGTTCAAAATAGGCAAAATGTTCAGTGTCAATCGGCCCATCGATGTGGTGGTGTTGAATTACTGGATAACAGAGAAAAAAGACACTTTGTGCTCATCACACCGCTCAATCAACTTGGCAAAATCAGCCAAGGAGTGGGATAAGCGGTCAACCTTGTACAACAACGACCGTATCAATCAAGCCGCTTTTGATGTCATCCATCAGGCGCTTTAAGTCTTGGCGATCCATATTGCCGCCTGTAAATCCGCTATTATCATAGTTATCAGGAAGCTAAAACCAGTCTTTATGCTTTTGTGAGGCAATGTAGGATTCACAAGCCTCGCCGTTGGGCATCAAGGCTGTTGAACTCCATGTCCAAGCCTTCTTCGGTTGATTTACGCGTATAAATCGCACAGCGTTTTTTTAGTGTAGTTTCGCTCAATGTTTGCCTCCTTGTACTTTGTTGTTCAATCCGAAGAAAGCAGATCCTGACCAGCTGCTGCCTGTTATGAACAGCACAACTTTGGACAGGCTTTTGTATAGGCAGCCTGCATATTCATAACCTTCTTCTAAATGGTAACCTGATATTCAATGCCTTTATATTCCCGCACCAATTTGGTGCTGGAGATAGGCCGCTGATATTGTATCTTGCGCTTTGTCTTGCTACTTGTACCTGATCCAAATAGGTCATTGGCCTGCTGGTCGATCCGGTTCTCGATCTGCAGATCAACGCCGTAAGCAAGCTCTTGCAGGCGATAGTCCTGCCTGCGGATAATATGGCTCTTATGACCAACCGAGTAGCTCGTCCTGATATACATCTCGCCACAATGCTTTTAGGTCAGATAACGGCATGTTTTGGAGTGCAGCGACACGCGCCAGAAGTTTTTTATTCATCTGTTTCTCCTTGGTTTTTTGGTTCTTCGTCATGGGCATGAACGCTTGGAAAAACTCTGAAGTCTAATGCATTAGAGGGATGAGTTGCTACTTTCTGACAGTTAAAGCGCATCTTTCAACGCAGGATGCCAAGTGCCAGTAAACGAGCCACTTCATTGCGACGATCTCGTTCATTTATAAGGTTTGGGGAAAGTGAAGACATAGGTGACCTCCTTGAAAATAATTTCGTCGTTCAAGGAGTTACTTACTGAAATAACTTGAAAACTGTCGGTTCAGTCAATGCTGTGCATTAAATCAAAGTAGGATTGCGAATCAAAATAACCTAATTTATATTAGGTTTTTATTTAAATTGAAAGAAAGCTGTGGAGTAGCTGACAAACGCGTAGAATGCGTTTTTATGGGCTATTGAACGCTTGAGACGTGCCATGGGGATATCCACCCACGGGGGTACAAGAGTTTGCTGTGGAATTGGGTGTGAAAGGACCCAGTGTGTTTGAAAGGCTCAAGAGACTGGAAGATAAAGGCTACATTCGCAGACAGGCGCGAAAAGCGCGATCCATCGAAATCCTTCACGCACAAACGCCAGATAAAACCAATCTGACGGCTGTTTCTGTATTGGGGATGGTAGCAGCTGGCCAACCGATTCTTGCCCTTGAAAACCGGTTTGGTCAAGTCATGATGCCAAGTAGTGTGCTGCACGGGAAATGCTTTGCGCTCAAAGTACAAGGCGACAGTGTGATTGATGCTGACATTTTCAAGGGAGATTACGTTGTTGTGCGCCAACAGCCAATTGCTAAAAACAGCGATATTGTTGGGGCCATGGTCGGCGAAGAGTCCACTGTAAAGCAGCTAACTATTGAAGGGGAGCATATTAAACTGCGCCCTAAAAATCAGAAACTAAAACCCATCATCATAAGACAACAAGATGAACTTAAAATAATTGGGAAGCACTTACACGTCTGCTCGGGCACGTCTGCTCGGGCAAGTCTGCTCGGGTGTTGACACCGAGGCCACCCCTGTAACAACGAAACAGAAGATTGGCGATGTCGAGATATAATCCAAAGGTATTCACAAATGTAGACAGCTTAGGCGAATTGGACGCTGGGCTTCTTATTCAACTATTTAAAAAGTTTCCAAATTTTTTTAAGGCGCATGACGTTAGTCTTGAAAATGGAATGCTGAATTTTGAAGATGTCACAAAAGCATTTATCTGCCCCAATGATAGTGTGCAGGATTCTGTTGAAACCAATGAGTTAATGGAAGCACTGCAGCTGATAACAGAAATGTCTAGTCAGGATGCAATGGACTCTCTTTTACTGGCAGCTAAAAAACAAAATATTACGATTAATTATCAGCCAAACAGTTCTCCTGCGGATATTGCGCTTTATTGTTTTTTAAACCAAGAAGACCTTTTTCACACAGAGTATGCAAAAGCTTTAGTTAAAAATTACAGAGGTTTTAGCTTCTTCTGGGGAGATCAAGGACAAAAGCGAGATTTTCCAGTCGTATCTGAAGATATCATCACAGCACTACAGTCCGAACTCGATGAGTGGTTTGCCAGCAATAACCGCCTCAGAAATTGTCGGGTTTATATGTTTCCACAAGGTCATCGGGTTAGCATCGTGATCAAGTATGGAAAGCCTCTAAAGCGAGAGCTGAAGATGAAAGATGGCGAAACACAGAGCGTTTTTTATAATCCACAATGCCATGATCTGCTGATTTATAATTGTAACACTGACGACATCAGTGTGAGGACTGATGGGAAAAAAGGTCAGCTGCCAGAATATCTGCGCTGTATCGGGAAGCACATATTTGGCAATGAATCTTATTTTGCAGAAAAGAAAGTCTTTTCACTCGATAAATTGCGTGAAATCCAAACCGAAGCTCATAACTTTGCTTCTGTAGATGGCATAGAAGACGTCAGGCTCGTGGAATTACAATATGATTGGGGCGGTGAAATTGAGATTAGAAAATCTGGAAATCTTTTGGGTACATTAATAAGAAAAAATGGACTTGAGAGTACGAGCAAGGCAAATATCATTTACGCTAAGTTTAGTGTCTATTTTGAAGGTAATAATACGCCGCGTAAGGTTGGTATTCGTTCCGGAAACCAAGCAACATTTGGTAGAGACGAAGACAGCTTGATTATTGAAGACTGGATCAATGATCAGCAATTAATTATTCCAAAAAATCCGAAAAAAGAGGCATCACAATATGTGGAAAAAGCTCGCGAAGCTGCCTCGGCATGAACATAACTATGCATTTTTAGTCAGGCATTTTGGTGAACCGGATATAATTACATCGCTGTTTGATAGAACAACAGTTCTTGATGATAACCTTCATTGTGAAAGTGGGTGTTGTTGCGGTAGGCGTATTTGTAAAATGCCTAACGGAAAATTGCTGGCCGTGTGCAATGATGATTCATCGAATTGTCCAGAATTAGAAATCTCAGATAACGACAGACGGATATTTTCTCTAAACTTGAGGAGAATAGCAGATCTAATTGCTGATCTCACAAAAAACATATCTATTTTCAAAGATGTGCAGACTATTGAGGGCTCCTCAAGTTGTATAAGAGTTGGCCACTATATTCCTCGGGGCACCATTTGTTATCCAGTTTTCTTTGGAATCGACATTTACGATGGAGATCTGGAAGGCATAATCAACCATGTGATTGGACTTGACGAATCAGCCATTTTGCTTCTGCCGTCCATTGATAACATCGGCCAAGCTAGAATTAATTCTATTCGTGCCAAAGGCTCAGATTTGATTGGATTACAAAATTTGCAAGGCGAGAATTGCTTGCTAGACACTGAAAAAGCTTCGCAGAGCTTTAACTCATTTTTTGCAAAGATCAAAGCCCCTGATCCTAAAATAGAGTGTAAGAAATTTTCTAGCCCATCAGGTGCTTCATGGGATCAATTTATCTTTGAGTGGCAAGAAGAACAGATTCTAAATGATGAGCGTACACAAAAGGCCCATAAGAGAGAGGTAATCATTGTCACCTGTGGTAAGGAAACCCAACGCTATGAGCCAGCAGACCTTCATATGCTGAATAAGAAAACTAACGAGCCAAATTTACAGTGGGTATTGCTTACAAGCTTTATTAAAAAACAAGGCATTATAGGATGGAACGATAAGGCTTTCGCCAATAATATCAAAACACAAAAGAAGGAACTGATTAAGAAACTTAAAGAAGCCTTCTGGCAGAGCGAAGATCCTATACCTTTCGATAAGAGGAAAGGTTATACGTGCCGTTTTACCTGCAGAGCTCCAGAAAACACGTTGTAAATGCTAGGCATAGACTGGCGCAAACTGGTCAATTGCCAACCCCTTGATTTCCCATGACTAAAAGCTCCCTACTTCGCTTTAAAGGGGCATATATTAGGAGAAAAATTAGAGAAAAACGGGGGGAGCTTTATAGAGGGTAAGTCAATTGCAAATGGCAAAAAAGCCCGCAAATGCTGGGCTTTTGAGGTTATGCCATTTCGAGCATAGACAATCTCATTTTGTGTCAATTTCATTTTGTGTCAATGGCGGAGAGGAAGAGATTCGAACTCTCGAGAGCCTTTTGAGCCCTACTCCCTTAGCAGGGGAGCGCCTTCGACCA